>NZ_LUUM01000178.1:0-1377 GCF_001644125.1 Methylosinus sp. R-45379 | reverse complement strand
GCGGCGTCTACCTAAACCTTACATTGATCATGAGCTTGACGTGAAGCGCCCCAAGCGCCTGACTCCTAACCGTCAACAAAGGAGTCACCTGAGACCATGCCAAGGCTTGCAAAAGGACCCTACCTAAAAAAGAGAGAGCGCGAAGGCGCTAAACCTCTTTGGTATATCATCGATGGTGATCGCCGTATTTCCACCGGCTACACCACGAAAGAGACTGCAAAGGCCAAAGAGGCCCTAGAGCAGCACATTCGCGGGCGCTTCGTCCAAAAGCCATCGCCCGACTATTACGTTCAGCAGGCGCTCGAACTCTATGAGCGCGACGTTATGCCCAATCACTCAAGGCCAGACGATACAAAGAGATACCTTCAGCGGCTCCTAGAATTCTTCAAGGGCCGGACCTGTGACGAGGTGTCTCGCGAGACGAGCATGGCTTACGAGCGTTGGAGAACGCAAACCGGCAAGCCGTTCCTAGGCGAGCCTCCTAGAGATCGTCGCCCGGTCAAACCGGCTTCTGTCCGCCGTGAACTCGCGACCCTTCAGGCCGCTCTGAATCACGCTTACGAATCGAGGAAGCTAAAGCATCCGATAGCTGTGACACTTCCATCGAAATCCGCCCCTCGGGATCGATGGCTCACACAGAGCGAAGCCGCCCGGCTCGTCATGGGCGCTCTGGGCTGCGTCATGGCACCTTACAGCGATCTCGCCACAAAGGCGGAGCGCTGGAGGATATGGAGGCGAGAGGAGTCGGTCGTAAGCCGGCACCTCGCCCGCTTCATCCTGATCGGCTTGCGAACCGGCACTCGGCACGACGCCATCAACGGCCTGGGCTGGTATCCCCACGCGGATGGCGGTCACTTCGATATCGAGCGCCGGTTGATGTTCCGATCGACCTCGGGCGCGGTCCAGACGAAGAAGCGCAAACCGCCGGCACCTATCCCGAATAAGCTCCTACGGCACCTCCCGCGCTGGAAACGCCAGTCTGACAGCCTCTTCGTCGTCGCCTACACGCCGGCCACGTCCGATGATGACGACAAGAAGAAGCCTGTGGAAAAGAAGGAAGACGCCAAGCTCGGGCGCGTGACGAAGGCGTTCAACCGGGCTGCGGCGCGAGCCGGCCTCGGTCCCGAGGTGACGCCTCACGTCCTCCGGCATACCTGCGTCACATGGTTGATGCAGGCGGGACGCTCGGCTTGGGACGTTGGCGGCTTCGTCGGGATGAGCGCTCAGATGGTCCAGGACAACTATGGCCACCACGCGCCGGACTATCTCCGGGAAACAGCCAACGCACAGCCCGTCTCGCGTTTTTAGCGGACCATAACCGGACCAAGATTTCTAGGATTTCTGTAAGTTCTTGATTTTATTGGTGCCGCAAGAGGG
>NZ_LUUM01000177.1:0-1245 GCF_001644125.1 Methylosinus sp. R-45379 | reverse complement strand
AATAGATCGAAGCAATCTACCGAGACACGATCAGTCTCGGCTGATCCAGGTGGACGAATCGCGTGGCCGGATGGCTTTAGCAGCCGCACTGAAGAATGGTTTCGTCCTCCTGAGCCCCGCCCGCCGCAAGCGGGATCTTGGTGCAGTCGTTTCGCGCGACGACCGAATGTGAGGTTGATCTGGTGAGGAAACGACCCGGTCGCGCAGCGGGGCATCAGACCTCGGATGCCGAGAAAACCGACGGAGCTTAGCTCATACGAAATTGAACATCACCCCCTTGGCCCCAAACACCCGATGTGGGGTAGAAATATCTCATTTCCATATTTGCGCAGTTAAAGGCAACGCGACACCTGTCCTATGTGGCGGCCATGGCCGCGCTTCTCAATCTGAAAAAGCGTCGCGCGCCGCTGCGGGAAAGTTAAATCCGAACGCGCATCCACTAAAATGCGCGTGAATTACACCCGCGCCGGAATATGCGTCACGGCCGCCGCCGCGCGTTCGATACGGGCAACGGCTTCTTCAAATTGCGCATGCGGCCGGCAAAAGGCGAAGCGGAGATAATCATCGGCAATCGCACTGACGCGGCAATAGGAATGCAGCGGAAGCGGCGTGACGCCAAGGCTCTTCGTGATGCGCTCGCAGGCGCTTGCGCCAGCGGTGCCCCTGTCGTCCATTGCAGCGAGCATGAAAAGACCCGAACGCGGGAGGAGGGGTGAAAATCCTGCTTTCACCAATCCGCGATATAGCCGGTCGCGTCGACTCCGGTAGAGATCGCGCGCGCGTGCATCATAGGCGCTGTTCGCAGCGCGCAACCCCGTCGCAACGGCCGCCTGCAAAGGCGTCGGAGCGCAAGCGCTTAAATTCTGTCGCACAACGCGCAGCCGTCTGGAAATCTCCGGGATCGCGACCGCCCAGCCGATCCGCCATCCGGTGACGCCGAAGCGCTTCGAGGCGGAAGAGACGACGATATGGCGATGTGCGTCCGGCCCGCCCAGCGCCCCAAGAGAACAATGGTCTCCATCATAGACGAATGCGCTATACACCTCGTCTGAAATCAGCGTGAGATCATTGTCGTGCGCGATCTGCGCGATCTGTTCAAGATCACGTCTTGAAAACACACAGCCGGTCGGATTATGCGGCGTGTTGATCAGCACGGCGCGCGTTCTTGGCGTCAACGCCCGTGTCAGCGCGGCGGCGTCAAAATGAACATCCGCGCCACCAAGCGCCAGGGGTGCCGGCCTCCAG
>NZ_LUUM01000176.1:0-1960 GCF_001644125.1 Methylosinus sp. R-45379 | reverse complement strand
GAATACTTCGGCCCCGCCGCGCAGCAGCGAATGCCGCTCAGTGGGAACGAAGCGGGACGGCTCGCCAAGGACACGATGCAATCCAAGTTCTGGGGCTATCGCACCAGTCACCAGGAATGGTTCGCTCAGGAATGGGCGAAGTGGGTTGCGTCGTCAGAGCATCCCCGCACCACTGCCGATCGGTTCTGGAAAGGCGTCGCTGACTTTTGGAAGCGCATCTATTACATTGCAACCGGCGAGACGCCCGCGAATGTCCCGACTGAAGCCTTCAAGGAATGGGTGAATGGCCACTATAACGAGAACGCTGTCCCCGCGAAGGGCCGTCTCGGTCGTGAAGCGGCGCTCGCGCTCGAAGGAGAGCAGAGCCCCCGCGAAGCGATCGGCGAGCCCGTCGTCTATCCCGGAAGACCTGAATTGTCTCCCGAGGGAGGGCTCGGACGTCTTCGTGACGGTGACGTGGCCCGAACGGCGCTTGGCGGGATACGCTTTTCCATCGCTGGAGTGCTGGGGAAGTCCAACAACCCCGCCGTCAGAGCCCTCGGCGGACTCCTCGTCGAGGATAACGTCGGGAAGCAAGGCGGGGCAGTAACGCCCCACTCGGCGGAACTCTACAAGCGCCAGAAGGTCAATTCCTCCGTCACCCGCATTGCCCAAGCGCGCAAACCCGCGCTGGACGAGTGGAAGAAGGAGAACGGCCTCTCATGGATCGAAGCGCGGAACCGTGAAGGCGAGTTCGAGAGCACGGTCGCGGATGCGATGCGTCTCCCGAATAGCTCGGCGGAGTTCCAAGCCCTGCCTAATTGGGCCAAGACCTACGCTCAGCACCTCAATAAGGTTGCTGACGAAGTTCGGCAGCACATGAACGAACCGTTCTTGACGGAAGGCATTCAAGGCCGTCCCGTTGACGGTTTCGGGGCAGTGGCGGGCGACGAGAAATATCTCATGCGCGCTTGGTCGGCCCGGAAGATATCCGAGGTCGTGAACGCGAAGGGCTATGACCACTTCGTCTCGGTCATCACCGGAGCGATTGCCGACGCTCAGCCGGGATTGCCGTTCGCTGTTCTCGACAAGCTCGGCAAGGGCATGGCGCGTGAGATTTACAAGCGCGCTCAGGGCGTCGTCGATGAGAATGTCGCTCGCATGTTCGCAGTCGATAATCTCGAAAGCGTGAAAGCGGACCTCACGACTCGCTACGGCCTGTCCGAGGATGAAGCATCCGACGTCGTGCGGCGACTGCGCAAGGGCTCTGACGCCTCGGCCGATCCTCGCGCCAAGCGTCGCGTCCTCATGAATGAGCAGTTCGAGGGCAATGGCACGAAGCTCTCCGACCTCTTGGTGAACAATGCAACGGCCCTCACAGCGGCCTATGCAAAGCACGGCTGGGGGAAGGTGGCGCTCGCTCGAACGCGGGTTATCGATCCGAAGACCGGCGAATTGCTTCTCGACGGGATCACGAATGACGGTGATTGGAACGCCGCACTGAACGCCGTGAGGGCGATCGGACACGACAATGGCGTTCCCCACACGACCACTGAACAGGAAATCGAGGCGCTTCAAGTGGCCTATGCTCAGATCAAGGGCGTTGGTCATCCGTTGCAGAATGAGCAATGGGCGAAGGCGTTGCGCACCTTTCAGCGGTTGAACCTCCTTCGTCTCGGCCACCAGTTCACGTTCGCTCAAATGGGTGAGGCTTACAACATGCTCTCGGGTCTCAGCCTCGAGGCCATGGCGAAGACTGCTCCGTCATTCCGTCGCATCGTCACCGCCGATGGTCGGTGGGTGAAAGCCAATGGTCTCGACAGGTGGGTGGAGAACGTCTTCGGTCTCGGCGGGGAAGGCATTCGTCTTATTGCCGACACCACTCATGCTGACGACCTCCACTCGCTGCCGATGGAAGCATCCGGCTTTTGGGACCATGCGGACCACGCACTGAACAGCGCCGGCAACGCTGTCCTTCACC
>NZ_LUUM01000175.1:0-1049 GCF_001644125.1 Methylosinus sp. R-45379 | reverse complement strand
ACATCGCTGTCATAACGTATTGCGGCGTAGAGGGTTTCGTTCGCCAGCACGTCTACTTCAGGCATTATTCCAAAAAGCGCCGAGAGGCTTGCCTGTGGATCGAGATCGACTGCGAGCACCCGATATCCATGCAATGCTAAATACTGAGCGAGATGCGCCGAGGTTGTGGTCTTGCCTGAGCCACCCTTGAAATTCGTGACCGCTATGACTTGCAGCCGTTCCTCAGAGTTCCTTATAGGGAGGTAGCCTCGTCCTTCGTTCCGCCCTTTTGCACCCACGGCCAACATGCGCCTAAGCTCGTTGATTTGGGCTAACGTGTAATGCCGCCGGCCACCTGACGTAACTGCGGGTCGGGGGCCCTCACCGGCGAGCGAAAGCTGTCGGAGGCGTGAATCGGAGACTCCAATTATTCGTGCGGCCTCACCTGAGGTAAACTTCCTCAGTTCCTTTCTGGAAGCCGGCGGGAATAACGCTTCACTCATGGCCTGCAACTGCTCACTAAGCAGATGCGCGTGCTCGCCGATCGTTTCATCGATCGACGGTAACTGAGCCCCTGAACGAGCTGAAGCCATATTCACGAAGCACCCCTTCGCTAACGAAAGATTGACCAGAAAGTTCGACTTTCCGTAAAAGTGTCGAAAAACTCGATTCGCGCAAGCTGTTTTTGGTTAACGGGGTTTAACGAGTTTGGCGACTCGTCAGTTGGGAGCTCCCAACAAAACGGCTCGAAGCGCCTAGAATCTATCTGCCTTTCCGGTGCTGCATGAAACTTCGTCGCCATAGGCGAAAGACATTTAGATTGAACGGGGTCCGGCTGCTCGGGATATCTCCGCGGATCACGGATCAAATCCATCCTTCGATTATCTCGTCGGTGAAAAACACATCCCTTTATGAAGGCCGGTGTCCGCCCTCCAGATTAAGTCCGAGCGCACTCTTGTCGTTTCAGAAGGCAGATAAGCGTATGATCGGCAAATAATGCGTGGCCGTGTCGAGCTCATCAAGCAACCCAGACAGCGCGAGCTAACCCGCCAACTCGCCTCAAGAACGCC
>NZ_LUUM01000174.1:0-1010 GCF_001644125.1 Methylosinus sp. R-45379 | reverse complement strand
CAGGCGATTGGCGTGGGGGTGGGGTGATGGCCGCGATGCGCCAGGAGCGGAGTTTCGCGCGACAGCGGTCGCAGGCTGTTCGTCCTAGGGCTTTAGCGATATTGTGCTTTGAATTGTAGACGAGAGGGTCCACCGTGAAAGCTGGATTAGAAGCTAGGCGGTTTCGAGTCGAGGCAAACGTCGAGCCGCATCGGATCGGCAGTTGGGGATCATCGGACGTCAAAATCTTCGACAGAGATACACAGATCGGCGAATATTCACGGAACCATCCCGGTTATGCCTTGACCACTTTTGAACCCTTCGAGATTGATGGAGCGTGGTATGCTCTCTACTCCAGAGACTATAACTCGACCCGAGTAATGAGTTTACCTGATTGCCTGGATTTAGGCGGAGAGGAGCCTGCGCCGAATGGTTTCTGCCCTGTTGAATTCTTTGTGCCGCGCTACAAGAAGGTCATGATAACGAATCATGCACTCGGCCACGAAAGTGAGTATTGGTGGTTTGAGGGAAAAGCAGAAAAACATTCTGGCGAAGAAACGACCGAGTATGGCAGCAAATTTTCCTTTGGTCCTTGGATGTCTCTTACAACCGGCTTTATTGCGGGGTGCATATGGGGTGATGATTCCTCCTTGAAGCTGGAGGTGGTCGATCTATCGAGAGCCGCAGAAGGGATTATCTACCGCTCGGCTCGGTTTGGCCATATCGAGCTCCCCGAGGGTATGTCTCTCGCCGAGAGCATTTATCTCGATCGGCACAAGCCATACTGGGATCTGAGAGCAACGATAATCCGGCAGGAGCGTCGCAATGTCGCAACCGGAGCGCTTATCGACCCCTACGATGAATGATCCGCCGGACGGGTCGGGCTGCCGCGGCCGCAGGAAAAAATCGAGCGTCTTTCGATCGCCGGCGGTCCTTCTTCGACTGGATGCCGTGTCGGCGACAGGTGACACCACTGTCGAGTCTACGCGATCATCGCGCCAGAACCGGCCATTCGCCACGGATGTCCGAAG
>NZ_LUUM01000173.1:0-2662 GCF_001644125.1 Methylosinus sp. R-45379 | reverse complement strand
GCCCGCGGTCGTCTTGTCTCTCGTCAACTCGGAGTCATAGACCAATATCGCGCCGCTCTTCTCGGCGAAGCGGCGCAGCGCCGTAGCGACGGGCCCGGGTGGAATTTCATAATTTTTCGTCTCGAGCGCCGCCCAGGCGGGCGACGCATCCAGCGCCAGAGCGCCGACGCCAGGGCCAAGCACGAGCAGTCCGAAGGCCGCCGCGGCTCCAAGCGGCTCATGCTTCTTTTTCATTTTGCGTCGCCTCCCGTCGCATCATTCGGAGGCGGGTGAAAAAAGCGCCTCTAATGATTCAGACAATCGGCGCGGCCGATTGTTGACGTCGGGTCGCGATGAATTTGCGCGCTGTTGCGACCACAGGCGACAGACGACGGTTCAGCTCCATAAAATTATTATGTAGTTTCCTAGATATGCCGCTCTTATGCCGAGCGACAGCTCGATCGCGCGAATGGACTCCAGGGGCTCCGATGTCCGGAACAGGCCGTTGATCTTTCGGTCGCGGATCGACGGGGTCATGATGAGGATACGGCCGTGGAAATGTCGGTTGACGGCGGCGACGACATCGGCGAGCGGCTTGTCGTGGAAGATGAGATATCCGCGCCGCCACGCCGCTTCGTCCTCGACATCCGCGGGATGCGCGGCCTGGGCGGGAAGATCAGGGCTGTAGGACAATTGCTGTCCTTCCTCGACGATCGCTGTCCGCCCCGCGGCGGCGACAGTGACCTTATGCTCGGTGACCGAGACCTGCGCTCTTCCTGCGCTCATCGCAATATCGAAGCTGGTTCCCAGGGCCGTCGTTGTCCCTCCTGCCGCTTCGACGACGAATGGCCGGACCGGATCGCTCGCCACGGCGAACCAGGCTTCGCCCTTCAGAAGCGTGAGACGCCGTCGGTCGCCGGAATAATGCTCGGCGATCGCCGTATCGGCGTTGAGCTCTATGCGCGATCCGTCCTCTAGCGTCACGGTCTTCAGTTCGCCGACGCCTGTGGAGAAATCCGCTCGCCAGAAAATTACGAGATCATTCCCGAAATAGACGAGGAACAGGATTGCGGCGAGAGAGGCCGCGGCCAGCGGCCAGCGCGGCCGTCGGGACGCCGCCGCGGCGGCCGGGATCGAGACGCCTTTCAAATCTCGCCATAGGGAGAAAGCCTTTTCAAAGGCCGCGCGGTTGGCTTCGTCCGCCGAGAGCCATGCGTCGAAGGCGTCGCGATCCGCGCGCGTCATCGCTCCGGTTCTGATTCGCGCCAGCCAATCGATCGCAGCCTCGCGCCGCTCCTGGTCTCCGGAAGGCGACGGGTCGCTATGCATTCAGGCTTCCTCCCGAAGAGCCGATCGAAATTGACCGCGCCGCGTCGGGAAATGGCGGCTTTCTCCGAGAAGGCCTTCGCCGACGATCTGATATCGAAGCTTGCAAAACGACCTCACTCCAGCACGTCATGGCAGCGCTGGAGCGCCAGATGCAAGTGCTTCTGGACCATGTTGCGGGAAATGCCGAGCCGCCGAGCGACCTCTTCGGCCGGCAACTCTTCTATGCGCAGCAGGATGAAAACCTCGCGGCAGCGCGGGGGCAGGCTCAGGATCGCCTCCTCGAGGCGCTGTACGCGGCGTTGCCCATCGAATTGATCATCCTGGAGCGGGTAGCCTTCTGGAATGTCCTCGGGAACATCGCCGGCGTCCACATATCTCTGCTCCATCTCGAGGCGGGATCGATGGTTCTTGGCGATGTTGCTCGCCGTCTTGAAGAGAAAGGCTTCCGGGTTCGAAATCGCCTCGCTCGCCGCGTAACGGCGCACCCTGACATAGGTCTCCTGGAGCAGGTCCGGCGCGTCCTGAGACCCCACCCTGCGCTTGAGAAATCTGAGCAGATCGGGTTGGCGGAGGAAGAAGGCTTGGGCGAGAACGCCGAATTTGCTGTCGGACATAGACGACGAACCTGATGGACGCAAAGGGAAATCGAATGGTGCGCGGTCCAGCGCCCCAGCGGTCGCGAGACCGGCGTCGGGGGCGGCCTTCGGAGGTGTGCCGATCTCTCGCCGCTTGTTCGACGGCGGACGGCCGATCTTCTCACACGGCCGGCGGCGCTCGTGACGACCAGGCGTTCGTCCAACCCGGCGCGCGCCAAAACACAATTTCATAATCGAGCTCGGCCTTCGAACTCGGCGCCAAATCAGCGAGAAAATAGCTCGCCGCCAGTAGGGAGGCGGTGACCGCGGTCAGATCGTCGCGAACGCTCGAAGCGCAGCAAATGCACTCCCCACGGTCTTGGTGGCCATGAGCAGGCCAGTCCGGACCGCCCACATCGGCGCTGCATGGCGCTCGACCATCGAATTTGTCGAGGCTCCAGCCTGCGTCATTCAGATGCGGAGCCGTCCATGAAATTGAAATGATGGGAGCTGCTGCTTTGATTACAAACAAAAAGGCGAGGACGTAGGGCAAGAGCCCTCGCCCAGCCGAGATCATGCCTATAGAGCCCCTCTCCATGGGAGAGATTGAGAACGTCGGTCGCCGCTACTGTCAAGGCCGAGGCGGCACAGTTACGAAAACATTGTTAGACTGTCGCATAGGCGCCACAACCTGAGAGCGGGCAGGTCCATTCGTCGGCGGGCGCGTTCAGCCGAACACGCGAATGTCGGCTATCGGCAATTGTCGGACGTCGGCCAAT
>NZ_LUUM01000172.1:0-1182 GCF_001644125.1 Methylosinus sp. R-45379 | reverse complement strand
GCCGAAAAAGCCCCTTGCGCACACCGGAAACTCTAATTCTAGCAACCATTTTTAGCTATTACAAATAAATTCGAATAATTCAGATTTTCTCAGGCGACAAAAAAAGGTTTCGACTGAAAAAAGCTCTTTAGCCTCTTCGCGGATATAGGCCCGCAAACCGTTAGATTTGTATCTCTCATAGTACTCGTCGACAATTTCCGCACATACTCTAGGTGAGTTATAGACAGAAAGCAGGACCCCTCGTTGCATAGGCCTAAGGCGGAATGCATCAAAGGTTTCGGCATAGGTTATGACTCCATTGCCGAGTTGCATATTTTCGTAAATTGGATATCCGTGCGTTTCAGTGAAGAATGAAAAAAATAGCGATGCTTGCGCATAATAACTCATAAGCATACTGAATGGAATCCAACTACCAATACGCAAGAGCCTCAAAAATTCATAATTTTTATATAGATTAGCTGAAGAGTGGGCCGATTCGCGACTAAATGTAATCACTTCATATCCTTTCTCACTGAGTGCTCTGCAAGTTTCTAGCGAATGCATTAGCAAGGCCACCCGAATGTCGTCTTTATTCCCAAGCTCCGCCAACAGCGTTTCGTGAGGCTCATCCAGGAAAATTACTTTGTCGCTATGCTGAACAGCCGGAAGCCAATTTTGACCGCATCCCATGGGTATAACAGGTATGACGGATGACACACCTGAATCATCGCTGTTGAACGCCTGATAGTGAAAACCCAATTTTCCTGAATACGCGCCAGACCGTGAAGACAAGAATCGATTCATGGCTGCACGATGGTGCCACGGCGATGGCGGTGCCGGTAGATCGGAAAATACGACAACCTTCTTGTCAAGCAGCCTAATTTCCTCAATGCCGCCAAATCTGGTGATAAAATCAGAGAGGAAAAAGTCAGGCATGACGATAACGCGCGCTTCGCACTGCTCGGGTAGCGAACAGGTGAAGGTGCCGCTAGTTTCATCATTAAGTTGCGCAGCGAGCCATCTGGCCCCAAGAATTTGCAGAAACGGCAGCGGGTATTTTTCGGTATTTCCGAGGATCTCCTCAAATCCTAGCCCCCGGATTGTCTCCGCATAGGGATTGAATACGTCGATACGTCGGCGCATACGTTCACCCGTTGACAATGAGGCCCCCAGACTCGTTGAATTCGTAGCGGGTCGTATCTT
>NZ_LUUM01000171.1:0-3129 GCF_001644125.1 Methylosinus sp. R-45379 | reverse complement strand
GAAGCAGATCAGGTCGATCGTCTTCCCGCGCTATCACCAGCTCGACGCCACGCGGCGGCTCGTGCAAGCGGTCCTGACCGAAGGCGCAGGCGGCAAATATCTGATCCAGCATTCGGCAGGCTCGGGCAAAACCAATTCCATCGCATGGTCCGCCCATTTCCTTGCCGACCTGCATGACGCTGCGAACGAGAAGCTATTCTCGACCGTCATCGTCGTCTCCGACCGCAATGTGATCGACGGGCAGTTGCAAGAGGCGCTGGCGGATTTCGAGCGCACCAAGGGTGTGGTGGCGACGATCAAGAGCGAGGGCGCGAGCAAGAGCGGCCAGCTCGCCGACGCGCTGGCACAGGGCAAGAAGATCATCTGCTGCACGATCCAGACCTTTCCTTTCGCGCTGGAGGCGGTGCGCGAGCAGGCCGCGACGCAGGGCAAGAGATTCGCCGTCATCGCCGACGAAGCGCACTCCTCCCAGACCGGCGAGACGGCGGCGAAGCTCAAGCAGGTGCTGTCGTCCGAAGAGATCGCGGCATTGGAGGACGGTGGCGAGTTGAGCGCCGAGGATGTGCTCGCCGCGCAGATGACTGCCCGCGCCAGCGAAAGCGGAATCACTTATGTCGCCTTCACCGCGACGCCGAAGACCAAGACGCTGGAGCTGTTCGGCCGCCGTCCGAGGCCGCGCGAGCCTGCCGGGCCAGGCAATCTTCCGCAGCCCTTCCACATCTATTCGATGCGGCAGGCGATCGAGGAAGGCTTCATCCTCGACGTGCTGAAAATCTACACGCCCTATCGTCTCGCGTTCCGCCTCGCCAGCGGCGGCAGGGAGTGGGACGACACGCAGGTCGAACGCGACGCCGCGATGAAGGGCATCATGAGTTGGGTGCGGCTGCATCCTTACAATATCAGCCAGAAGGTCCAGATCGTCGTCGAGCATTTTCGTGAGAATGTCGCGCCGCTTCTCGACGGCAAGGCGAAGGCGATGGTCGTCCTGGCCAGCCGCAAGGAGGCCGTGCGCTGGCAGATCGCCATCACGAAATACATTAAGTCGCAGGGTTACAAGATCGGGGCGCTGGTCGCATTCTCGGGCGAGGTCAACGATCGCGAGACTGGTCCCGACCCGTTCACGGAGAACAGCAAGGAGCTGAACCCTTCGCTGTCGGGGCGAGACATCGCCGAGGCGTTCAAGGGGCCAGATTATCAGCTTCTGCTCGTCGCCAATAAATTCCAGACGGGGTTTGACCAGCCTTTGCTCTGCGGCATGTATGTCGACCGGCGGCTGGCGGGCATTCAGGCCGTGCAGACGCTTTCGCGGCTCAATCGAGCGCGAGAAGGTAAGGACACGACCTATGTTCTCGACTTCATGAACAGCGCCGAAGACATTCTGAAAGCGTTCAAGACCTATTTCAAGACGGCCGAACTCCAGGCCGTGACCGATCCGAACCTCGTTTTCGATCTACGGGCGAAGCTCGACGCGACCGGCTATTACGACGATTTCGAGGTCGAGCGCGTCGCAGCCGTCGAGGTGAACCCGAAGTCCCGGCAAGGCGATCTCGTGGCCGCGATCAGCCCCGTCGCCGACCGATTGCTGAAGCGTTTCAAGTCGGCGCGCGAACATTTGATCGAAGCCCGTGAGCGGAGCGATGACGTCGGCGCGAGACAAGCCAAAGACGAAATCGACGCGCTGCTTCTCTTCAAGAACGACATGGGCGCGTTCCAGCGGATGTATAGCTTTCTGTCGCAGATGTTCGACTACGGCAACACGGGCATAGAGAAGCGGTTCATTTTCTATCGGCGTCTCGCGCCATTGCTGGAGTTCGGGCGTGAGCGCGAGGGCATAGACCTCAGTCAGGTCAAGCTGACGCATCACAGCTTGAGGTCTCAGGGCAAGCTGCCTTTGGCCTTGGGAAGTGGCGACGCGCCGAAGCTCGTTCCGCTGACCGAAGCGGGCTCGGGCGCGATCAACGACAAAGAAAAGGCGCGGCTGGCGGAGATCATTGAGCGGGTGAATGGCCTGTTCGACGGCGAACTGACCGACGGCGATCAACTCGTCTATGTGAACAACGTCCTCAAAGGAAAGCTGCTGGAGTGCGAGGAGTTGGTTACGCAGGCAGCGAACAACACGAAGGCGCAGTTCGCCAACTCGCCGACGCTCTCGACTGAACTCATGAACGCGATCATGGACACTCTCGCCGCGCATACGACGATGAGCAAGCAGGCGTTGGAGAGCGAGCGGGTTCGCGAGGGGCTCAAAGACGTGCTGCTCGGACCGGCGGAGCTTTACGAGGCGTTGCGAGCCAGATCGGGCCAACCGCCGCGAGTGTGATTGTTATGAGGGCGGTGAACGCAGAGTTCGCTCGGACTTCTCGACGAGAAGATTGCCCTGGCCGGGCGCTCTGACAAGCGCGGAAGCCATGATAAGGCGAGAGAGGCCGCAGCGCGCTCCTGTGTCGCGGCCGAACCAGCCAGAGAGAGGCGCGCATGCCATTCTCGCCGACAGGCCCGAGTCCGCATGTCGTCACATCGCTGGCCAGAGCCGTTGCAAGATCGGCGATGACAGTGCCATTCACGTCTCCTTTTTCGCCTATGAGAAAATGGAGTCCGCTCCTCGGAAATGTGTCCGCGAGAAGTGACGTCGGCGGCACTTCGCCATGCAACGTCCAATTTTTCAGATTATGCGATTTCATCTTTGCCTCCTTGGATTACGACGGGGACGAATGTCCGCCCTTGCACTTGCTGAATCAGTATCGCGAGCGGATTGTCGAATTTCACTCGAAGCCTGTCTTCGAACATGCCCAAATGCCGCATGACTTTTTCGATGGCTTCGATTTTGTTTACGAACTTGACCTTCTTCGTGTTGCCGATCACAACGCCGTCTTCATTGCGGATTTCGGTCACTTCGAAGCCAGCAATCGCGCGCCGCACGTCTTCACGCATTTCGTATAGCTGCTTCAAACTGCCGTCTTCGTTGAATGCTTCGCCGATGTCGAAGAACGCGAGGCACGATAGCTCTTTCAACACACGGTCTGCTGTTATCTCGGTTCGAAGCGATCTCTCGGACATGGCGAGTTCAATCGCTGCGGCGACCTGAGTGTTCCTGAGCAATTTCGCCGCATTTACTTCGGCGGCATTGCC
>NZ_LUUM01000170.1:0-1288 GCF_001644125.1 Methylosinus sp. R-45379 | reverse complement strand
CGAGATCAGCTCGAATCCGCGCCTCGGATCCAATAGGCGCACCCATTCGTCGATCACGGGATTTGCCGCTGCAAAGAGCGACAGGAATATGAGAAACAACCCGACCGGCGCGATCCAGGCGATCAGCGTCCCCGCAGACCGGATCGTCTTGCGCCTGCTCCTCGACAGTCTTCGCGCACGAAGAACATCGCCGATCAGCCAGAACGGGCCGACGAAGGGTAGACTGCACGCGCGGCGGAGTTGTGAGGGCCAGACGCCGCCGCCGCCGAAAGTCATGACCTGCGCAAACATCAGTGTCGCTGCGGTGGCGACGAGAAACGACAGCCAGGAGATGTCCTCCATAATGGCCAGCAGAGCGAGAATAAATGCTGCGGCGGCGACGCTCCGCAGTCGCATGTTCGCGCGAACCGGATTGGCGACGATCGTCAGCAGACCAATTGCGCCGAGGAACAGGGCGAGCGACAGGCCGACGGCGGCACGATCGACGAACAGCCAATCGGCCAGAGCCGCTGCCGCGGCGGCGAGAGAGAGCCTGAGCGCCAGCCATTGCATGGGCGGGCGATGGGACAGAGAAAATTCAATCATCGCGTGCTTTCCTTTGGCGATGGGCAATCGGGAAAGGAATGACGTTGCAGAGCCGTGGGCGGTGGACAGGGAATGGCGCGATTTCCGCAGGCGGCTGCTCGGTACGGCGGGCGAGCCACCAGCCGTCATTCACGAGCCGGGGCGGCAGGCGTTGGGCGCAGAGTGGGAGGGAGATGACGTCAGCCATGCTCGGACAATGCGCTTCAGCTTTGCAGCGCTGTTGCGGGCCGATCGCAGAATTCGAGTATTATCGTGCAGTTTTTGTGCAATCGGCGGTGGGACCGGGAGCGGCGCCGATGCGATCAAGGCTGCGAGGAAGAGAGATGACCGCGTTCGGAGAAGACCTGATACAGTCTCTTGGCGAAGCGCTGGCGCACATGAAGGGCGAAGGGCCGGCCGTCGTTCACGCCTCGCTAGATCGGCGCGAGGTCCGCAAGCACGGTGGGCTGACGCAGGCGGACATGGCTCGCCTCATGGGGAAGAGTCTATCCGGGTATCGCAAATGGGAGCAGGGTCAGCGCGCAGTGGCCCGGCCGCCATGTTGCAGCGCGTGATCGCACGGGAGCCGAAAGCCGTCAAAAGGACGCTTGAGGCTTGACGCGCGCCGATTTCTTCGCGGCGGTTTTATTGGCATTTCCGTGCTGAAAGCGCCGGTGCTGTCGCGCGAGTTTCGATGTCCGATAAGGTTGGTTTATCGGACATA
>NZ_LUUM01000169.1:0-1523 GCF_001644125.1 Methylosinus sp. R-45379 | reverse complement strand
CATCAATGTCAGGGGCTAGACCATGCGGCAGGAGGGCGGATGAAGATCGGAGACGTTGCAAAGAGGACCGGGGCGAGCGTGCGCTCCATCCGTCATTACGAGAAAGTCGGCCTGATCCGCGCCGCCCGCGAGGAGAACGGCTACCGCGATTTCGACGAAGCCGACGTGGCTTTCGTGCGCCGCATCGGCCGGATGATCCGGCTCGGCTTCACCACAGACGAAATCGCGACATTCCTCAACTGCATCGTCGACGATCCCGCCGCGGTCACCGCCTGTCCGAAGGTGGCTGCTGCACATCGGTTAAAGCTCGAGGCGATCGAACGGCAAATGGCCGATCTCGAAACCCGCCGCCAGAAGCTTCTCATCACGCTGAAGGCTGCCTCCGGTCAGGACGACATCAACTTACCGGAAGCGCTGGTCTATGCCGAAACCAAAACCAACCCCCTCGCCCTCGCTCCTCCTCGCCACCCTGGCGCTCGCCGTCTATTTCGTCGGCGCGGTTGAATTCATGCTCGCGCCGATGCTGACGCCGTTGGCGTCGGCCTTTGCCGCGAAGCCTGCTGATATCGCCTGGCTCGTCTCTGCCTATGCGGTGTCCTATGCCGTACTCGCCCCTCTCATCGGCCTCCTCAGCGATCGGATCGGTCGGCGGCGTTTGTTGTTGCCAGCGCTGGCGCTTTTTGCCGCTGATGCGTTGGCTGTCGCATTCGCGCCCTCGCTCTCCTTCGCGATCGTCGCGCGAGTGCTCGGCGGCGCAGCGGGAGCGGCGCTCACGCCGACCGCCTTTGCCCTGATTTCCGAGACCGTTCCCGAAGACCGTCAGGCTGGAGCCATGGGGCTCGTCCTCTTTGGCTTGACCCTCGGCATCGCCACGGGGCCGACCGTCGCGGGGCTCTTGACCGACGCCTACGATTGGCAGGCGCCGTTCATCGCCGTCGCCTGTGGTTGCATCGCCGTCCTCATCGTGGGGGCGCGCATTTTGCCGCCATCCATCGCGCGGCAGAGTCGCCCGCTCAAAGCGTCGGCCGCCCGATTGCTCGACGGCGCGATCCTCAGGCCAAACCTTTCCAAGGGCTTATGGCTCGGCGCGACGATCGCCGGGTATCTGATCTCCGGCGAGGTTCTGCGTAGCCGCTACGGTCTTTCCACCGGCGTAATCGGCCTTTCGGTCGCAGCCTTCGGTTTCGGGCTCGCCGTAGGCAACCTAGCCGTCGGGCGGCTGACCGCCTGGGCCGGACGGCCCGAGACTGTGCTGGTTTTCGCCATCGGCCTCATCTTCTTTATGCAGAGCGCGTTCCTGGCGAGCGAGTCGAGCCATGTATCGGCAATTATCCTTCTGGCTCTTTGGGGATTTGCCTCGGGCCTCGCCGCCCCGGCCAACACCGCTGTTCAGGCGAGCCGAGCTGGGTCTGACGCGGGCTTTGTATTGGCGTCATCGGAATCGATGAACAATGGCGCCCTTCTCGTTCTGGCGCCAGTCGTCGCGAGCTGGATCGGACGGGCCGAAACCGTCAACGCGGCGA
>NZ_LUUM01000168.1:0-35196 GCF_001644125.1 Methylosinus sp. R-45379 | reverse complement strand
TTCGCATGACACGGCGCGACGAGCGGCATCATCAGAATAGCGAGACCGAGACATCTCATGCTTCGTCCCTTCGAACGATCGATTTTTAGCCACGGCCGCCGACGAGAGGCCTCACCGCAACCGCACGGCGTTTGCGTTCGCTTGTATGACGATATGATCGAGGCGCGTGTTGATCGCGTCGAAATCGAGCTCGGCGCGGCCAGACGCCGCGAGGCAATTTCGACGACATCCGACGACGAGCGCCGAGCGGAGTCGAGACGGCGCCGCGTCGCCGAAGGTAGCGATCGGAACGATTCCGGCGACCGGATAGCCACGCGCCATCAGCTTGGCGCGCACGGCGAGGCAATAATCGACGGAGCGATGCGAAAAGCGCGTCTCTCCATGGCCTGCGCGATATTTCATGACCGCCGTGCAGAGATCGCCGCCAGCGAGCCGCCAGGCGCCCGCGAGATATTTCACGCCATAGCGAATATTGGTCTCGGGAACGGCGAGCCGCTCCATCCGACCATCGAATCCCAGCGCTCGCGCCGTCGAGGGCAGCACTTGCATGAGGCCGATCTCGCCGACCGAGCCTAAGGCGCTGGGATCATAGCCGCTCTCGACGGCCATGACGGCGTCGGCGATCTCGCCCGGCATTCCGGCGCGGCGCGCTTCGCTTTCGGCCAGCGCGCGATAGACGGCTGGCGAGCCCGGCCGCGCCGCCGCCGGTTCCGGCGCCTTCGCCGAGCCTCGATCGTTCGTCTCTTCGGCCGCGAGACGCGAGGCGACCGCGAGCGCGCCGAGCATCGCCGCGGCGAGCAGGCAAGCCGCGCGCGCTTCGGCCGCGCTCCGACTATGCGTCCCGCCGCTCAATTCTTCGCCTGCAGCGATAGTTTCAAATGCAGCGGCTGCGACATATCGGCCGGCGGCGGCGCGCCCACCTCCTGTCGCGTCAAAAGCGCGCGCAACGCCTCCGCATCCGCGGGATCGAATCCCTCCAAATCGACGCGCTCTACCGTCCCGTTCGCCAAAATCCAGAGACGCGCCACGATGGTCGACGGCGAGGCGTTCTGCTGCGAGCGCGCTTCCAGGGACGTTCGCAGCCGGCGGGTCTGCTCGCTGTCCTGGCCGAGCCAGTCCTGAACCCGACGCCCGACGAGCAATGCGTAATCCCGCCATGCGGCGGGAGCGCCGTCCGCCGAGTGGTAGGCGGCGGCCTGCGCCGGCGCAGCCCCGTGGAGCAAGGCGCTCGCCGCGACGAGCCCAAGGCCTAGCCGTTTCGCGAGAGCTTCCGTCAATCTATAGAGCGGCGATCGTCTGTGTTGCGACATTGCGACTCTCGTCGTCTCGTGAATATGCCCACATGCGGGCGCGATCTATTCACGAGACGATGCGCGAGAGCCAAACCCGAAGCGTCACCATAAAAATTCTTTCGAAAGTTTAGCGCCGCGCATTTGTGCGCGCGGTCTTCGTCGTGACGCGCCTCGTTTCGAACATGGCGAATGTCTTGCTGCGCTCATCCTGCCCAAAAATGATCCGCGTCGGTTCTATCCGTGTTATTTTCCAACCATTTATATCGTCACCGACGCGAGCGGCGCGAACCTTGTCCATCGGATTGGGCCGGATGAAGGCGCGCGTTCCTTGCGCGTCGGTCAGCACGCCGAGCAGCACGACGGTGGGCGGCTCGGGCGGGGGCGGCGGCGGCTCGGCCTCGCGATGCGCCGTCGGGGTCGGCGGCGGCCGGCGGCTCGGCGAGAACAAAGGGCGGTCGCGCGTCGCGGCAAAACGCTCGAGCGGCTGGCGCGCCAGCGGATTGGCGTCGACGCGGGCCGGCGTCTCCTGCGCGGGGACATGCGAGGCGGCGAGAAGGGCGAGAGCGACGAGCGGCGAGCGTCTCATGACGCCGTCCGGCGCCAATGGGCGCGAAGGTTCAAGGTGACGCGCAGAAGCGGCTGCGAGCCGCCGCGTCGCGCCCCGTCCAGCGGCTGGAGCGAGAACGCCTCGACCAAGACATAAGGCGTCCCCGTCTCCAGCTCATAGAGCAGCGCCTGCAGCGCCGAGAGCTCCATGTCGAAGGTCGCCTGCAATTGGACGGCGTCGGCCGCCTCCTTGCCCATCGGCGGCGGGGCGTTGGACGAGGTCAGAGCGGCGTGCTGGGCCGCGACGAGGCGCGTGACATAGGCCTGCAATTGCGCGCCGGCGAGCGCCGCGGTCGGCGCCGCGAGAAACGCCGCCTCGGGCGCGACAGCCCGGTCTCCCGGGCCGCCGGCGCGCTTTTGCGCCGCTTCGAGCCGCGCCAGCGCGTCGCGACGCTGGGCGTTCTCCTCGGCCGCTCCGCCACGCCCCCCCAGCGCGAACAGCGCCGCGCCCCCGCAGACGAGGACGAGCGCCGCCAGCGCGCCGAGCGCCGCGCCCTCTTCACGATTTATCCGAAGATCGAGCCGCATCGCTTCATCCTCCCGCCGGAGTGAGGCGCGCGGCGACACGCGCCTCTATGCTGAATGTGAACAGCCTGCCGTCGGGGCCGCGCGTGGTCGGCGCAAAGAAGCGCACTTGCGACAGCGGCCCGGAGGTTTCGCAGGCGGCGATCAGCGCCGGCGCGTCCTCGGCGAGGCCGATGAGCCGCAGCTTATCGGCCTCGAGCCGAAGCTCTGTCAGGTAAGCGCCGTCCGGCAGGCTGCGCGATAGCGATTCGAGGAGATGAACGGCGGAAATCGATGTTTCCTTGCGCGCCCAGGCGCGCTGCTGTGGCGGGAGCGCCGCGATGATCCGCGGGTCCTCGCCGGCGCGCGCCTGCTTCTGCATCGCGCGCGCGCGCGCCGTCAGCGTTTCATTCTCGTCTTGCAGCGAGACCGCGGAGATTGCAGCCCAGAGGCCGACGATGGCGCAGATCGCCACATAGGCGGCGACGCCGCCGCCTATGGCGAGGCGCAGACGCCCCCGGCCCTGCGCCGCCTGCCGCATATTGCGGGACCACAGGATCACGGGAGCCTCGCCGCCCGGCGTCGCGACGACTCTGTCGACCGTAAGGCCGCGAGCGGCGAACTCCGCGCGGGCCGCGTCGACCTCGCTGCGCGAGACGATAGAGACGCGCACGTCGAGGCTGCCCGGCTGCGCGCCGGGCGCGGCGGCGAGCCCGTAGACGATTTCCGCGACCGGCCAGGGCGACAGGCGATCGAGCCGATTGTCGACGACGCCGCTCATGAACTCCCGCGCCTTTTCCGGCAGCGTGATGCGGCGCGTCACAATGCGCTCCTGCGGCCATTCGAGCAGCACGATCTCGCTGCGCGCGCGGCGTTGGATCTCCTCGGGAAAGGCGCCCGCCTCCGCGGCGATGAACACCGACGCGTCGGGGTCCACGCCGGAGCGAAGGCGAAAGCCATCGATCTCGCGGGAAACGAGAAGGGCCCCGCGACCGCGCCAAATCTCGCGCAGACGTTCGGCGAGCTGCGCCAGCACGTCGATCCAATGAATGAGGAAATCTACGCCGAACATGAATTTCACTCGAAAAATCGGCGTTCGCCGGCGTCGATCGGCGTCGGTTTCTGCTCGAAGAAGAGCACACGATAAGGCTGTCGATCCTTCGGCAATATGACAATGACCGCTTCCGCCGCCGCCGCATATCCATCCGCGAGGGCGACCGTGATCCGCAGCCGCGCCACCGAACGGGTCGCGAGCTTGGCGTAGCGGGCGGCCGGCCCGAGAATCTGCTCGATCCGCGCCGGCTCGATCGGAGAAGCGCTCCGCGCTTCGAGCAGCTGCTCGACTTTGGCCTCGGTCATCTCGGGCAAGGCGCGCAGGATCTGCGGCGGCGCCGTCGCGGCGTTCACCGTCGCGGCGCCGAAGACGGTCACATAGGGGGCGACGAGGCCCACATGGGCCGGCGTCACGGCGGGGATCTGGGCCAATTGGTCGACATTGGTGAAGACCTGCTCCAACTCCTGCTTTTCCGGCGGCTTCTCGCCCGGCTGCGGCTTCGCCGCGCTGGGATTTTCGCCTTGCTGCGGCGGCGGTTCGGCGGTCTCTTTCTGAGCGGCCGTCTTCAGCTGACCGTCGCGCCACAGCACGATGGCGCGAGCGACCTCATTGGCGTCGGGCGCGCCGACCTCGGCGAAGAGCGAAGCGAAAACCTCCACCGGCGCCTTGTTGATGTCGATCCTGCCGAGCTCATCGCCGAGCCGCACGCGCGCGGCGCCCGTCGAAAGGGAGATGCGCGTCTCCACCGGCCTCAGCGGCCGCCCATGATATTTGGCGAGAAGGTCCGCCCCGGCTTCCAACCCCGCGGTGAACAGCGCCTCCGCCTGCACGCGATCTCTATCGACGGCGAGAACGCCGGCGAAACCGCGAAACCCCGCCCCCGCCGCCATCGCGAGGGTCGAAAGCAGCGCGATCGTCCACAACACGGCGACGAGCACGACGCCGCGGCGCGGATCGAGGCGGGAGCCGCTTCTCATGTCGGTTCCTTCGCCGGTTCTGAAGCTTTCTTCTCGCTCGGCGCAGCGGTCTTGCCTGGCATGCAGTCGCCCCCCTCGCGCGCGCAGGCGGCGGGCGCGTCGGCCCATAGGACGAATTGCGCGCCGGCGGCGAGATCGGCGCCGGTCACCGGGTCGGCGAGACGCAAGCGCACGACGCGCGGCAATTCCGTCTCCTCCGTCCATCTGTCGGTCCAGGCGAGCGCGCCGCGTGCATCCATGCGCGCGAAGTCGAATGAAATGTCGTATCGGCCTTCGAGCAGCGCCACTGCGTCTCCCGCCGCCTCGGCGACAAGGCCGGCGCGCGGACCGAGCCAGACGGAACGCCGGCGCACCAGCCGCGTCACGCCGTCGCGCAGCGGCTCGACCTCGAGAGTCAGCGCTTCCTCCCGCGCAGCGCGGGCGCCGACGGCGCTCCCGGTGACGAAGACGATGCGCCCCGGCCCGCCCTCGAAAGCGACGGGCGCCGCCCTTTTTTCCTTGCCCTTCGGCATTTCGATGCTCCCCGCGACGAAGCGCGCGGCGCCGAAATCGCGCGACAGACGATCCATCGCCAGCGCGAAACGTTCCGCCTCATTCACGCCGAGCGCCCCGCGATCGAAATAGAGCGCCACATGATGGACGAGCGCCGCCGCTCCGAAGATGATGGCGGCGGCGACGGCGAGCGCCGCCAGCGTCTCCACGAGGGTGAAGCCGGCGCGACGCCCTCTTTCCTCCAGCGAGCGGCTTCTGGCCATCATGCGCTCCTATCGCTCTTTTGCGAGACGGATCGTCTCGGCGGCGATCGACTGGCCCTCCCCCCAGGAGACGCGCGCCGCGACCCGATAGGCCGCCCATTTCGGCGCGTCACTCTCGTCCTTTTCCTTCGCTTTCTCGTCCTTTCGAGGAGCCGGATCGTCGAAGACCGGCGTGTCGAGAAAGATCGGCTTTGCGTCGATCCGCCAGCGAAAGCCGCCGGTCTCGCCATCCTGCGTTTTTGCGCCGCCCTCGCGGTCGAAAGGCGCCTCGATGAGTGAGCGCAACAGAAGCGCCGCGTTCACCCGCCCCTTGCCGCTCGCCAGAATGCGCCGCCCTTGAAAAAGATGCGGGCCGAGCGCGCCGGCGAAGGCGACGAGCACAGCGAGAGCGACCAGCGCCTCGATGAGCGTGAAGCCCGCGCGCAGGCGCTTCGCGTCACGGCGCATGGATCGACACGCCGCCGGTGAACCAGTCGATGCGCACCTCATAGCGGACGCTTTCCCGCTCGAAGGCGAGCGCCGCGCCCGTGGACGCGCCATCCGGCTCGAAGCGGACCACCGGCCGCAACGAGCCCGCGCCGCCGTCGACGCCGAGCAGCGCCACTGCGACATCGGCGGGGACGCGCACCGAGCCGCCGCTCTCGCCCAGCAACGCGCGCTTCTCGCCGTCCAGCGCCACATGACGGGGCCTGCCGCTCATCATCGCGCCGAGCCGCTCGCGCCGCAGCAGCGCCGCCACGTCGATCGCCAGCGCCTTCAGCCGCGCCCGGC
Organism: Methylosinus sp. R-45379; assembly: GCF_001644125.1. Classification (NCBI taxonomy): domain Bacteria; kingdom Pseudomonadati; phylum Pseudomonadota; class Alphaproteobacteria; order Hyphomicrobiales; family Methylocystaceae; genus Methylosinus; species Methylosinus sp. R-45379. The sequence continues at coordinate 29,237 of NZ_LUUM01000168.1, read as the reverse complement.
CAGACCCCGGCGCCAGCATCACGGCGAGAGCCGAAATCAGGGCGATGATCATCATGACCGCCATCATCTCGATCAGCGTGAAACCGGCCCGCCGCTCAATGGTCCGCATTGGCGACATTGGGATGTTCTATGTTCGAAATATCGGCCGCGGTTCCGACGCCGCCCTCCTGGCCGTCAGAGCCCAAGGACATGATTTCGTAAGGCGGATTATGGTCGGCCGGGAAGCGATATTGATAAGGCTTGCCCCAGGGATCATTGGGAACGCGCCCGCCTTTCACATATGGCCCGCTCCACACGTCGACGTCGCTCGGACGCTGGACGAGAGCGGCGAGCCCTTCGGAAGCGGAAGGATAGCGACCGGCGTCGATATAGAAGAGATCGAGCGCGGAGGCGAAGCTCTCGATCTGAAGCTTCGCCGTCTTGACCCGCGACTCGCCGAGATAATTCAGCACGCGCGGCCCGACGAGTCCGAGAATGAGGCTGATGATCGTCAGCACGACGAGCATCTCGACGAGAGTATAGCCGGGGCTTGCGCCGCGAAGCAGGCGTTCCGCGCGCTCAGGAGGACACATTCTCTTCATAGGGCGAGCTCCGTTATGCTGAGAAGCGCGCTCATGATGGAGACGACGAGCGCGCCGACAATGACGCTGACGAAAATAATGGCGATCGGCCCGATCGCTCCCATGAGACGGTCGAGGCCGAGGTTCAGCCTATGCTCGTAGAACTGCGCCGCATGGGCGGCGATCGAGGCGAGATCGCCGGTCTCCTCGCCGACGCGCAACATTCGGACGGCGAGCGAAGGCAGCAAGTCCGTCTCGGCGAGCGCCTCCGCGAAGCGCCGACCGCTGCGCACCTGCGCGAGCACTTTGTCGATCGCGGCGATCGCGCCCGGGTCCGCGACGATGTCGCGCAGGATTTTCAACGCCGTCGGCAGCGGGACGCCATTGCCGACGAGAAGACCGAGAGCGCTGATGAGGCGCGTCGTACGTGCGTCTCGCATCGGCCCGGCGACGCCCGGCGCTCTCGCGAGAACCGTGATCGCCCGGACGCGCGCTTCTTTTCGGCTGAAGATCAGCCAGAGAAAAAAGGCCGAGGCCGCGCACCCGGCGAGGAATGAATAGAGATTGGCGTGCAGCCACGCCGAAGCCGCCAGCACAAAGGCCGCGCCGCCGTTGAGACGATCCCCGATGTCTTTGAAGACAGGCTCGAATTGCGGCACGACATACACCAGGAAAAAAAACAGGATGAGAATAGCCGAACCGATGAGAAACAAAGGATAGCGAATGGCGGAATTGATCCGTTCGCCGAGCAGCTCCTTGCGGGCGCGATCCTCGACGATGGCGCGCAGCACGGGCTCCAGCCGGCCCGACGCCTCGCCCGCCCGCACCATGGCGACATAAGCCGGTTCGATGATCGCGGGATGACGCTCGAGCGCCTCGGCGAAACTATCGCCCGCGGAAATCGTCGCGCGAAGCGCCTCCGCGAAACGCATCATCGGCTTGCTCGCGTCCTCCGCCAGCGTTTGCAGCCCCGCTTCCAAAGTCAGGCGAGAGCCGATCAGCAGCGCCAATTGCCGAAGGAAGATCGTGACGTCGCGCGGCGGCGGAGGTTGGACGCCCCCCGAAAGCGCAGTGAGCCGCCCTTTGGCCGCGAGCTCCGCCTCTATGGGCATATGGCCGAGATATTCGATGCGACGAAGCACTTCCTCGCGAGTCGGGGCCTCGACTTCGCCCGAGACCACCTCTCCGGCCGACGTCACTGCGCGATAACGAAACTGCGGCATAGGCTTACATGCTCATGGTGACGCGGAAGACTTCGTCGATGGTGGTGAGACCGGCGCGGCATTTGGCGACGCCGTCTTGCGCCATGGACGTCATGCCTTCGCCGCGCGCGACCGCCTCGAGCTCGCTCGCATCGGTCTTGGGTCCGATCGCCGCGCGCAGCGTGGGGGAGGCCTCGATGACCTCGAACACGCCGCGGCGGCCGCGGAAGCCGGTGTAATTGCACCATTCGCAACCTTTGGGACGGTGCAGCGTCTCGCCTTCCACAAAGCCGAGCGAAGCATAGCGCGCGTCCTCCGCAATATCCTGCGCCGTCAAGAGATGCGGCTGCTTGCAATCTGGACAGAGGATGCGCACGAGGCGCTGGCCGATGATCGCGCGAACGCTCGAGGCGAGCAGAAAGCTCTCGACGCCCATGTCGATGAGACGGGTGATCGCGCCCGCCGCCGTATTGGTGTGCAGCGTCGTGAGCACGAGATGGCCGGTGAGCGCGGCGTGGACGCCGATATGCGCCGTCTCGGCGTCGCGCATCTCGCCAACCATGATGACGTCGGGGTCCTGGCGCAGAAAGGCGCGCAGCGCTATCGCGAAGGTCAACCCGATACCGGGATGGACCTGCGTCTGATTGACGCCGGGAACCTGATATTCGACCGGATCCTCGATCGTCAGAATTTTCCGCGTCGGCTCGTTGATCTCGGCGAGCGAGGCGGCGAGCGTCGTCGTCTTGCCGGAGCCGGTCGGCCCGGTCACGATGATCATGCCGAATGGCGCCTGGAGATTTCGCTTCAATATATCGCCGTCGCGCTGCGACAAGCCGATCTGATCGAGCGCGACGACGCCCGAGCCCTTGCGTAGCAGACGGATGACGGCGCCCTCCCCATAGAGGGTCGGCATCGTCGCGACGCGAAGATCGATCTCGGCGCCGGCGACGACGATGCGCGCACGCCCGTCTTGCGGCAGGCGCCGCTCCGTGATGTTGAGCCCGGCCATGATCTTGAGGCGGGAGAGCAGCCCCTTGGCCATGCTCATCGGCGGCGCCGGCGTCGCTTTCAAGAGCCCGTCGATGCGCAATCGCGCCTGCAATGTTCCGGCGAAGGGCTCGATATGCAGATCCGTGGCGCGCTGCTCTACAGCGAGTCGCAACAGATCGTCGAGAGCGCGCACCACGGGCGCGCCGCGCGCGAGATCGCGCAGATCGTCGAGATCGTCGGAGCCGGCCTCGGCGATCTCCGTCGCGGACGCCGCCTGCTCTTGCCCGCATGCCGCCGCGAGCGCGGCGTCGATCTCGTCTGCGGTCGCCACCGCGATTCTTGCCTTGCGCTCCAGCGCGGTCTCGATGGCGAGCAGCGTCTCCTCCTCCACTGGCGCGGCGACGGCCAACAGAAGACCGCCGTCGTCGTCCGCGAAGGGAAAGAGACGCTCGTCCTTCAAAAAACGACGCGAGAGACGCCCACCGGCGAAATCATCGGCCGGGAGCTCGCCGCGCTTGATACGCGCGCAGGCGTAGAAATCAGCGAGTTCGTCAGCGAAGTCGGAAGGAGTCAAACGGGTGAGGCTCGCCCAGTCTATCTCGCCGGCCATGTCGCGACCGCGCGCGCTTTCGAGCGCCTCGGCCTCGCGCACGACGCCCTTTCGGGAAAGATGCTCGAAAAATGCAATATGAGACATGAAAGACCGCCGAAGTCAGTGCATCGAGCAATACGCTCGAGTAGAGCCTCGAGTTTTGACGGCGGCATGACAGCCGCGCGATCAGACGCCAGACTCCGGCCACGGTTTCGTTGCCCCTCTGTCACACAAGCGTGCGATTGCATTGCAACGTCAGCGAAAGCGCAAGTTTATTGGTAGTCGAATTTGTCGATCGGAGTCGCGTTGTGTTTTGTCGTAGCGAGCGCCGGCGAGCCGGTTCATTTTCTTCCGCGGCCCGGCGCTGGCTGGTCGCAGCGGCCCTGACGATGTCCCAGGGCCTGCTGCAATCTTGCTCATCGCCCGAACAATTGACCGGCGTCGGCCCGGGCGACAGCGTCGACTCCATCCGACTCGCCGATTTGACCGCACGCTTTCCGCTTCTCGCCGATTACACTCGCCGAGAGTCGCAAAAACCACCGATGCTCTTTCCGGCCCAAAAGGGAACGACGAAGGCCGCCGAGCCGATGGCCTCCGCTTCGCCGGCCTCCGGCGCGACCGAACGCGGCGACGGCGTCGAGATCAACTTCGATCAGGCCGATGTCCAGACTGTCGCAAAGGCCCTGCTCGGCGACGCCTTGGGACTGAATTTCGTCGTCGACGCGCGCATCACGACGCCGATAACGCTCGTCGCAGCAGCCCCGATCGCGCGCAAGGACGTTCTGCCCGCATTGGAGAGCGCTCTACGAATGTCCAATGCGGCGCTCGTGCGCGACCACGACGTCATCCGCATCATGCCGATCAACGAGGCCAATGGCACTGGCCCTGTCACATTCGGCGCGGATCAGCTGGGATTTGGCGTCACCATCGTCCCGCTGCGCTATACGTCCGCAGCCGCGGTGGTAAAGGCGGCCGAAAATTTCGTGAGCCGCCCCAACATGATTCGCGCCGACTCGGCCCGCAATTTCATCCTGGTGCAAGGCTCGACGAACGAGCGACACGCGGTCCTGAGCATGATCGCCGGCCTCGACGTCGAGTGGATGCGCAACCAATCCGTCGGCGTCTATCCCCTGAAATCGACGTCGCCAGCGACGCTCGTCCGCGAGCTCGAGCAGATTTTCGAGACGGGGGAAGGCGCGCAAGGCGCCGGCGCGGTGAAATTCCAACCCATTTCGCGCATGAACGCCGTTATGGCGATGACGCAAAGTCCGCGAATGCTGGAGCGCGTCACGCTATGGGTGCGGCGTCTCGATCGTTCGGACATGACCGGCACGACAGTGCGCATCTATCGTCTCGAAAATGGCAACGCCACCAAAATCGCCAAAATTCTCAATGAGATTTTCGTTGGCAAGGGCGCGGGGTCGTCGACGAGCGATACCGCGACCAGCCAGATCGCTCCAGGCGCGAGCGCGGCTCAATCCAAGCTCGACTCTGTGTCCTCAGGTAGCGCTTTCGGCAACAGCAACAACGCCAACAGCTCTAACGCGCGCCAAGCCAGCGGCGCAGGCGCAGGCCAGGGTGGCGGCCAGATCGCCGCCGCCTTCGAGAATTTCAACGAGAAGAAGGAGGCCGACGCAGAGACCAAAAACGATGCTTCCTCGCCCGGCAGCCTACTCCGCGGTGTTTTTCAAAATGTCCGCATCACGGCCGACAGCAGCAATAATTCGATTATCGTCTACTCCAACCAGGACGACTATCGTGTCATCGAACGCTCGCTGCGCGAGCTCGACAGGCCACAAATGCAGGTGGCCATAGAGGCGACGGTCGCCGAAGTCTCGCTGACGGACCAGCTGCAATATGGGGTGCAATATTATCTCGGCAACGCCACCAGAGCCAATGCGTCGCAGGCCAATTCGTCCGCCTCCTCGACATCGACCTCGAGCTCGTCGTCGTCCGACACGACGTCCAGCTCCTCCACCGCGAGCGTCGTTTCGAACCTCGTCCTCCAGCGCGTCCTTCCCGGCTTCAATCTGGTGCTCGGTCCGGAGGCGCGACCTCACCTCATTTTGAATGCGCTTTCGACGCTCACCAGCGTCAAGGTTCTGTCGGCGCCTTCGCTCGTCGTCGCGGACAATCAACCAGCGCTTCTCCAGGTGGGCCAGGAAATCCCGATTTCGACCGGCACGGCGAATATCCTCACGAACGCCAACACTGTCGTCAATTCCTTTCAGATGCGCGACACCGGCGTGATCTTGAAGGTCTGGCCGCATGTCCACGGCAATGGGACGATTCAGCTCGAAGTCGAACAAGAGATTTCCAATGCGACGAGCACTAGCCTGACGCCGACCATCTCCCAACGACGCGTGCATTCGACTATTTCGGTAACGAGCGGCCAGACTGTGATGCTCGGAGGCATGATCAGCGAGCAGGATAACAGCACATTGGACGGCCTCCCGATTCTACGCCGCATCACCTATCTCGGCGATCTGTTCGGCAATACGGACAAGTCCAAAAGCCGGCAGGAAATCGTCGTCTTCGTCAAGCCTCAGATCATTCGCAACGGCTTCGACGCGCAAGGCGTCTCGGAGGAATTCCGCTCGCGGCTCGAGTCGATGCGCAGCGTGGCGGCCGTCGCGCCCGCCTCCGAGCCGTCGCCCGCTCGTCGTATCCGCAAATAAACGACGCCTTTCATCCGACTAAGGCGTTCCCTGAGCCGGACGCGTCGGCGTCGTATCGGCGGCGGCCTTGTGCTCGCGAACGAAATTCCATCAAATCGGCAAAAATCGCGCGTCTGTCATTGCCGGGTCATCAGCTCGACCTATCCGCATGCGCATATTCGAGACGTCGAGGCGCGCAGCCACGATGGAAGCGGAGCGTGTTCGATGACGATCGAAACCAGCCGCGCGACTCTGATCAATTTGCTTCTTACGGGATATGAAGATCTCAAGCGGCGCCTATCGCGTCGACTGGGCTCGACGGATATCGCGGCGGACGCCCTGCAGGACACGTTCTTGCGGCTGCATTCGAGCGTCGAGATCGGTCCGATCAAGCGGCCGAAGGCCTATCTTCTCCGCGTCGCCACGCGGCTCGCCGCGGATCGGCGTCGAGCCGAATTGCTCGGCGGCCCGCCGGAATCAGAATTCTTCCTGAATATCGTCGACGACGCGCCGGATCCGGAGCGCATCGTCGAAGCGCGCTCCGAGATCGAGGCGCTGAAACGCGGCATGATGGAAATGCCGCAGCGGCGACGCGACATATTGCTCGCTGTCTCCATCGACGAAGTTCCTTCCTCCGATCTCGCAAAGCGTTTCGGCGTGACGAAGCGCACGATTCAAGCGGAATTGAAGCTGGCGCTGATCCATTGCGCGAAGCACCTCGATCGCGACATCGGCATACGTATGCCGGCGCGACGAAGTCGGATATCCCCCAGTTCTCCCGGTGACGTAAATGGGAACGCAGAGGTGAGAGGGCTCGACGACGGAAGCGATTCGAATTTGCGTGATTTTCGTCCTGAAGACAGCGATTCGCGCCCCCAAGACACATGCTTCAAAGACACACGCCCCGAAGACATATGAGCGCGAGTCGAACGGCGGCGCTTCGTTCGTCGATCGATCGTTCTCGCGCCGCTCTCGGCTCTCGCGCAGATGGGAGAGAAAACCGGCGCGCGTCTGTTACGCGGCCTTCGTCCGATTTTCGAGCAGATGCGCGACTTGGAGGACATGAGCGGGCTCGAGCGGACATGCGCCTACGAGGACGCCTGCCCGTTCCCCTTTCTCAATTTGGCGCCGCCCGAGTTGTTTCCGCCGACGCCGAGCGCCTCCTATGACGTTTTCGCCAAAGCCGCGGCGTGTCGGAGCGCGATTTCTGCACGATCGCGCATGCCCATGGCTTCGAGCGCCGTGCCGAGCGCCGCATAGAATTCGGCCGGTCGATTCTGATCGAGAAGAATGGCGTGGTGAAAATGCGGGATCGATTCTTTCGGCGCGCCCGTTCGTTGCAAAGCCATCGCATAGGCGGCGCGCGCATCGGCGTTCCGCGGCCCCACCTCGATCGCTATCTCGAATTGCGCACGCGCCTCCTGCTCCCGGCCAGCGGCGACGTAGGTCTCGGCGAGCGCGAGACGCGCGGGCACGAGCTTTGGATCGGCGGCAATCGCCTGCTCCAGCAGCTCCACGGATCGGCGCAGATCGCCCGAGACGCGGCGGAGCGCGCCTAGATTGCAGAGAGCGAAGGCATGCGTCGGCGCGCGTTTCAGGACGCACTCGAAAATGACCGCGGCGCGCGCCAGATCGCCATCGCGCTGGCGCCGCGTTCCCTCTGCGAAGAGCGCGTCGCAGAGGATCGCCTCGTCCTCGGGCGACAGATCGTCGATCTCTCGCATCTCTTCCGACTCCGCCTCGATGGCCGCGGCGCGCGTCGAAGCCTCCGCATGGCCGGGCGAGAGGACCAGCGCGTCCGCGATATTGTCCTTCGCGCGATCGACGAAGCCCAAACGATGAAATGCGGCGGCGAGCGCGACATGCCAATCGGGATTGCGCGCATCGAGCGCGAGCGCCGCCGCGAAGGCCGCGGCCGCCGCGACCGGCCGTTCGTCGAGCAGCAGCAGGCCGAGCTGCGCATGCGCCTCCGCATTGCGGGGATTGGCCTCGAGAGCCGCTTTGAAGAAGAGCTGCGCCGCGGACTTCTCCATGAGCCTGGCCGCGATGACGCCGCGCAGATGGGCCGTCACCTCGCGGGCGCTCGGCTCTTCGCTCAATGTCGCGAGAAGCACCTCGGCGCTCTCCAGCCGGCCCTCCGCGATCATCTTTACGGCGCGATCGAGAATGGCGCGGATATAGTCCGGATGCCGCGCGCCGGGAATATTCTGCTGCGTCATGTCGTTCACCCGAATACAATTCGATTGCATTGAAAAAGCGGACTCGCCACGACCGCGCCCACGCCGGCTGCATCGCGCGCGCGGCGCTGATTGCTCCATTGCGTCCAGAGACGAGACAATTCGTTCGAGAGATTCTGTCCGAAACGGACCGGATCATTCAGCGGCGAGGCCGCGACCTTGTCGCGCAGGCCGGCGCGCAAGGCCGCGAGATCCTGAGGCCGCTTCGCCCAATCGACGGCGAGCGCCACATAATCGTCGATCGAATATGTGCAGAAGTCCGCGAGGCCCGCAGCCGAAAGATGCGTCGCCGAATGGCGGCCGGCGAAAGTGTCGCCGACGAAAGTGACCGTCGGCACGCCCATCCACATGGCTTCGAGCGTCGTGACGCCGCCAGAATAGGGAAACGGATCGAGCGCCAGGTCCACCCTGTTTGCGTAGGCGTCGAGCAATATGGGCTGCTCGGCGCCGCCGACGAGCTCGACATGCTCGCGCGACAGGCCACCCTTCTCGAGAACGTCGTAGAGCGCCTTCTGCGTGGCGCTCTCGTTCAGACCGCCATAGACCATGAGGATGCGCGCGCCGGGCAACTGCTCGACGATGCGCGCCCAGGCGCGCCCGACCTCGGAATTGATCTTGGCCGGACGATTGAAGCAGCCGAAGGTGATCGCGCCCTTTTCCAGCGCGGGAAGCGGCGCCACATCCGGCGCATTGGTCGGCGGATGATAGCAGACGTAACAATCGGGCAGGCGAATGACAGGCTCGGCGTAGAATTCATCGTCCTGCGGCGGAATCTCGACCGGATCGGCGATCACGCCGTCATAGGTGTCGAGACCGATGGTGCCGACATAGCCTGCCCAGCTCAATTGAATCGGCGCCGCGCGTTGCGCGAAGACGGAGAGGCGATTGCCGGCGGTATGTCCGGCGAGATCGAAGAGAATGTCGATTTTGTGCTCCTCGACCAGCGCGGCGAAAGCCGCATCGTCGAGGTCGGAGACGTCGCGCCAGAATTTGCCCGCGGCCTTGAAGCGCTCGCTGAAATCATCGTCCTCGCGCTTCCTGTCGGTCTTGTAGCAGAAAATCTCATAGCCGAGGGCCGCGAGCTGCTCGAAGGCGCGCAGCGTCAGGAAGGCCGCCGCATGGCGGTGCATGTCGGCGGAGACGAGGCCGAGACGGGGCTTGCGCGCTGGATCGGGATCATTGCTGAAAGCGACCTTGTCGCGCGGCGCCGCCGGACGGTAGAGCGCCGCCCATCTCTTATGCGCATCGAGCAGGTCCTGCTTGGTGACGCCCGGATAATGCTGCAGAGCAAACAGCAGCGTTCCGGCGATTTGAGCGCTCTCCGGCTTGAGCTCTCCGGCCCGCCGATAGGCCGCGACCGCCTCGTCGATGCGCCCCTGTCCGAGCAGGCCGAAGCCGCGGCCGACATAGGGCTCGGCTTGCAGAGGATCGAGTTCGATGGCGCGATCGACATATCGGAGACCGGCCTCGAAGAAACGATGATTGATCAGGAAATTGCCATAGACATATTGCGGCAGCGCGATATCCGGCGCCACTTTCGCCGCCATCTCGAACAGGCGCGCCGCCTGCTGCTCTCGCGCATTCGCGCCGAGGCTCATGCCGAGATCGAGAAGCGCGCGATGGTTCTTGCTGTCCAGCGCGGCGGCCGCTTGCAGATCGTCGACGGCCTTGTCGTGCTCGCCCTCCATCGTGAGGGCGAGGCCGCGCATGCGATAGGCGTCCGCATAGGCGCCGTCGTAGGTCAACGCGGAACTCAGGGCGATGATCGCGTCCTTGGGCCGACGCTCGGTCAGCAGCGCGAGGCCGAGGCTGAATTGCGCCAGCGGCAGATGGGGAATTCGCGCGAGGCCCCTCTGCAAAAAGGGAATGCCCTGCCGGGTGCGCCCCGTCCGCGCGAGGCAGGTGCCGATCTCGGTCAAGGAGGGCGCATGTTCCGGCGTCACTTTCAATTCGAGCTGAAACGCGCCGATCGCCTCATCGAAGCGATCATGGCGACATAGAGCGACGCCATGCACATAATGATAGTTCGGCTGATCGGGCGCGCAGCGCGCGGCCTCCTCGAAAAACCGCAGCGCCTCGCGCCAGCGGTCAGCGCGCGCATGTTCGACGCCGCGCGCATATTGCTTGCGCGCGCGCGCGAGCTGCGGGGGCGGCGTCGGCGCGACGACCTCGTTGCCGGCGGCGGGCGTGACGGGACGAAAGGCCCCGAGTTCCATGCGCGCCTGCGCGCGATAGGTCGGCGGCTGGAAAAAGCCTGGAGTTTCGGCCATTTCACAAATCTCCCGGGAGATCAATCAATCGAATGACCGACGAAATATAAAGAGGCTCTGCGTTCGCAGCGACTCCTTTTTGCCAAAAAATCCGCAATTTTTTTCTTCGCGATCGACCGGATTTGGCCGTCTATAGGGTGTAAGGCGGCGCAATAGCGACAAAGGACGAGAAAAGAGGCCAAGCGTACTAAGTATCAACTACGCCTCTATATCATCTACTTGTCGGACAACTGTAACAAGAACGTCATTTTTGAACAGGGATCGGGCGGCCTCCGTCGAGGAGGCCGACCCTTTCGCGCAGCCCTACGCGATGATCCATTAGGAGAAGCACATGTCTGCTCTTTCTTTCAGCAAAGCTCTGCGTAACGGGAGCTCCGCTCTCGCGCTTTCGACCCTCGCGTTGATCGGCGCCCAGCCGGCCCTCGCCACCGACGGCATCTTCGGCGGCGGCAGCACGCTCGCCTCGCTCGCGGAGCGCCAGCTCAGCGCCGATTACTACACCGCTTCTAGCTCGAGCGTTCTCCTCCTCTACGCCGGCATCGGCAGCGGCTCGGGCCAGCGCGTGTATATCTCCAACGACCCGTCGCAGGGCTTCCGCGGCGCCGGCCTGGATCCGGCCGCCAACCCCGACTACACCCTCGGCTTCACCTCCTACCCCTATCCGCGCATCGACTTCGGCGCGAGCGATTCTCCGCTCCCCTCGAATTTCGTGAGCGGCTACACCACCACCGTCTATCTCTGGGACCAGATCAACCACACGACGGCGGCCAATGGCTCGACGAGCTTCCCCACGGCCGACGTCGGTGATCCGATCCAGCTGCCGCTGTTCGAGGCGCCGGTCGCCATCGCCGTCAATCTGCCGGCGGTCGATCAGTCCACGGGCACGACGACGGCCGGCGGAACGACCTGGACCATCAAGTCGCAGTTCTCCACCACGGCCGCGGGCGGACGCATCCAGCTCTCGACCGCGCAGGTCTGCGCGATCTTCTCGGGCCTCGTGACGGATTGGAACTCCACCGCCACCATCCCGACGCTCTCGAGCACTGGCGTGGCGGGCACTGAAGGCTTCGCCGACGCCAACACCTGGCACGCCGCCAGCACGGCCGGCACGCCGGGCACGGGCGGCGGCACGGCCTACGCCAGCGCCAGCAAGCAGATCAAAATCGTCTATCGTTCGGACGGCAGCGGCACCAGCTTCATCTTCACCAACTATCTGAAGACGGTCTGCCCGCTGCTCGACCCGAGCAACACTTACGGCTATGTGTCGATCTTCTCGACGAGCGCCCTGCCGAACAACAACTTCACGCAGCTCATCAACAAAGTGACGGCCTATGGCCGCAGCCTCAACACGACTGGCGCCGACGGCAGCGATGCGGTCGCGGCGGCGATCGGCAACACCTCGGCGAACTACGGCTATATCGGCTATCTGAGCAACGACTTCGTCGCGCCCTATAATCCGTCCACCGCGACGACGATCCCGCACGCCGCCAGCCTGCAGAACGATTATCAGCGTTCGGCCGGCGTCACCCACCCCGGCGTGTCGTCGACCAACTTCATCGCGGCGACGCCGACGAGCGCCGACGCGGCTTGGGGAGTTCTCTCGCTGCCGGCCAGCGCGAACTTCGCCGACTGGAACGTCTATGCTCAGACCTTCCCGGCGACCACCTATCTGCCGGGCACCGGCGTGTCGGTCGACATCACCGGTCGCTCGAAGCTCCCGCTGGCGCCGGCGACGGGTGCTTATTCCCTGGTCGGCACGGCCTATCTCTATGTCTATAGCTGCTACGGCGTCGGCCGGGATTCCACTCCCGCCGCGACCCGCGTTTCCGATCTTCTGGGCTATCTGAAGTGGCACTATGGTCTGACGGCGGGCAACGCCGCGACGATTACCGCCAACAACGGCTTCAAGGCTCTGTCGACTGGGGCCGGCAGCTGGGCCCAGAAAATCGGCGACACTTATCTCGGAACGGCGGCCAGCTCGGCGACGATCACCGCCTACGACGGGTTCTTCACCGACGGTTGTGCGAGCGTGAGCGGAACCGGCGCGCAATAAAAACTATCGATCTCGATCGAACCGCCGGGCGCGCCGAAAGGCGCGCCCGGTTTTTTTTGCGACGGGATTCTTTCCGGCGATCGCGTTTTCGACCGTCTCCGCTTTCGGCGCGGCGAGCCGGCCCTTGCCTGTTAGACGAGATGTCGCCGGCAGCATGTTTTTCGATTAGCAAAACCCAAAAGGAACGCTTTAGAGAGATCCGGTCGATCGCGCCGGCCTGCTCCCGATCAGGCGAACGGCTTCTCGCCTCTTCTCATGCCCTGCATTCTCATGCTTCGACAAGCGAGCTTTCACGCTCGCTCGGAGCCGCGTGCGCGTTGGCGGGTCGATCCGGGTTCGGATCGACGCCGCGCGGCTCACCTCGAGCGCCGCGCCCTGTCGCTCTGCGAGCCGGCGCCATTCGCCGGCGGCGGCGTCTCGGGCGAACCCGAGCCGGCGCTCGTCGGCGTCACGCTCGCGCCGCCGCCCGCCGGAGTGTCCCCGCGATCGGAGCCGCCATAGCCCAGCACCTCGACAGTGATGATCGAGGGCGTGTCGGAGCCTCCGGCGCCAGCCTGCGGCGTCGCCACCGCCTTGGCCGCCGCGCCCGCTGTGTTGGAGGCCGAGGTCAGCGCGCCGACATTCGGCCCCGTCGTCACCGTCGTCAGGCCAGAGGCGGTTCCGCCCACTTGCGCATTATAGGCGTTGGTGACCCGTTGCGCGACAATGGTGAGATTGCCCGCCGCCCGCACGCCCGCTGCGCCCAGATCCACCGTGCCCTTCGGCGCGGAGAGGAAAGCGTTGGAAAGGCTCGGGTCCTGCGTCGGCAGGGTGACGATGGCGCCGATGCCCGCGCCAGTCACGAGGCCTTGCGGATTGACCGAGCAATAGCCGGCGATGTAGTTGCAGACCTCGCTCAGCACCGGATTGGCGACATAGGTCTTCGGCCCCGAGCCCGCGCTTATGTCGCCATTCCCACTGAATATCTCCACATTGCCGCCCTGCTGCGTCATGATGCGGCTCTGGTTCAAGAGCACGGTCTGATCCGTGTAGATGCGGATCGAGCCGCCGCGCAAAGTCAATATGCCTTCCTGATTGGGCTTCAGCGTATCGCGGCCGGCCGAGCCGACGCGAATGCCGCCATTGGGTCCGATGATATTGATGTCGCCGCCGGCCTGCGTCTCGACCAGCGAGAAGGGCATGACCAGCCTTCCGATCGCCGAAAGATCGGAGCCGCCGCTGCCGTCGTTCGCATAGCCGAGTCCATTCGGGAACAGCGTTCCAATCGCCTCATAGGCGCGGCCATATTTGCCGTAATAGTCGCTCGAGGAATTGCGATAATCCGTCACCACCTGCGTGAGGAATTGCAGGAAGGCCTTGTCGACGAGGAGATGCTGATGCGTCTCGTCGAGAGTCTGGAAGCTCGCCCAGGCCCGATCGCGCGACTGGCCGAGGCTGGCGGCGATGAAGGAGAGGAAGTCTATGCCGCTCGTTCCCGCCGAGGCGGGATCGACATAGGCCGATATCGCCGAGGCGTAATCGACGCCCTTGGCGATCCCATAGAGCATGGTGATGTCCGCGCCATCTTCCGGCAGATAGCTCTTCAGCGTCGCGAGCTGGCCGGCGGCTCTCCCGCCGCCCGAGCCATTGCCGATCGTGTTGACGCTGAAGGAGGCAAAACCGCTGCTTCCCAGCGGCTTGCGAATATTGCGGCCGGCCTCGAGGAGGAGCGCGCCCGGGCCGTAGAGATAATATTGGCCCGAGAGATCACGGCCGGCGACGACGCTCGTCACATCCGCATCGGTGAAATTAAGGCCGGTGAAGGTGAACTGCGTGTCGCCTATGTCGTGGCCCGCGAGAATCTGCGCCGGCCGTTCGACGGTGAGGGACCCGTCGAGGTTCATGCCTGCGCTGACAAGGATCGGCGCGCTGTTCGTCAGCTCCGTCGAAGCGAGCGTGTAGAAGGAGACGCCGAGCGGATTGACGTATCCGCCGACACTGCTGTCGATCGCCCTCGGCGTCGGAGCGCCCACGGTAAGATCGATATTGATCGAGCCCGCCGCCGCGAGCGTCAAGCTCGCTGTGTTATGTCCCAGGCTGTCGGTGGGATAGGCGAGGATCGTCCCTCCGCGGCCAGTGATATCGCCCTGCAACGCCGCGATCTCGAGGCGCGGCGGCAACAGGAGGGACGGGAAGAGCCCTACGGCCGCCACTGTCACCGCCTTCACATCGCCCGTAATGCTGGTGAGTGAGAGACCCGCCTGCGCGCCATAGCTGGTGAAGACGTTCGCTAGGCCGGAGCCAGGCCGATAGTTGGCTTGGCCGGGAGTCAGGCTCTGCACATAGTCATTACCAACGCCATTTTCTAAAGTCGTCGTCGGATCGAGCAGCGCGCCGAGCGTTAGATCACCCTTGGCGATGACGGAAATATAGCCGTCCTGCGCGGCGAGCAGCAGCGGATAGGGCGCCGCGTCCTTCGCGCTGGTGATCGGATTGTCGGCGGTCTGCTGCACATTGCCGCCGACCTCGATGAGGCCCGCGCCGCTCCCGACCAGAAAGGCGCTGGAATTGAGATTCCCGCCCGCCTGCACGAGCAGATTGCCGCCGCCGTAATAAATGGCGTGAGCCGGATCGGCGGCGGTGAAGCCTCCGGCGACGACCATCGTCTCCGGCAGGGAGGCGGAAATATCGGTGATGTCGCGTCCGGCCCGCAGCGTGATGTCGCCGCCGCCGAGCGCGCCGAAATTCTGGAAGAAGGTCGCATAATTGACCCAGGCCGCCGTCTGGCAGGCGGTGGCGCCGGTCGCCGCGCAGCCGGAGAAGGGCGTGCTGTCGCCGTCCGACGAGCCGTAATGAATGAGCCAGTCGGCCCAAGTCTCGCTCTCGGTCGCCGCGGCGACGCCGATGATGGAGCCTCCCGCCACGACGGTGATCGATCCACCGCCTGTCCCCCAGGCCGGCGTCGAGACCAGCCCGTTGGGATTGGCGTTATAGGCGCTCGCCAGGGTCGGCGCATTATAGTCGGCGGGCGTCGTCGTTGCGGCGCCGGCCGTATAGACGGCGCCTTGAACGATCGGATCGGTGAACTCGACATTGCCGGCCGCCGTCAGCGTGATCGATCCCGTGCCGGTCCGCACGATCGTCGGTATGGAGATCGTCTTCGTCGTGTCGAGCGGGTCCGTATAGGAGGTGTGGCCGTTGATCACGATGCTGGCGGTCGGCGCCTTGGGGTCGATCGCGCCGCTCAGCGCGACGACTGCGTTGGGATCGACGGAGGAGGCGCCGCCCACACCGAAATAGGCGCCAGCGACGAAATCATAGGACGAGCTGGCCCCGAAGCTCGCCGGCATCAGGCTCGCCGCCGACGTCGTGTTGTAATCCTTGATCGTCACCGCATTGCCCAAACTATCCGTCGTGACATTGCTGGCGGGATTATTGGCGATGGCGTTGGCGGGGCCCGGCTGGGCACTCGAGGCGAGGACGATCGGCGGCGTTTCCGAGGTGGTGGGAAGATAGGGCAGAACGGCGAGCCACAGGGCGGTCTTGCCGGTCGTATTCGCGGCGCTGCCGGTCACATTGCCCGGCTCGACCTTGTTGCCGTTGTAAAAAAGTATAAAATTGTAGTACGCGGAAGATGTTCCCGTGGCGTAGTTGGTCACATAGTCGGTGGTGAATTGCGATGCGGTCTCGGTCGCGCCGCCGGAATAGACACTGCCGTAGACCGGCGGTATCGGCGCGAGAATGGTCGAAGGATAGGTCCTCGGATCGACGCTGCTGTTGACCGGCGCTTGGCTATATATACCATAGTAGGTCTTGAGATATGTCGCCAATGCGGCGGAGTAGGTTTTATAGGCGGAGACGTAATTGGCGTAGCTCGTGTAATGGGTCGGGTTATTGTCGAAATTGGTCAGATTTTGCGTTGTTCCATTCGACGAGCTTGCCGGCGTCGAGAATGTCTGGGTCGCCTCGTTCGCGATGCCTGCGACGCCGGTGACATAGCGCGAGCCCACATAATAGGTGTTATAAGCGGCCACATAGGCGGCGTAGGATGAATAATGAGTGGGATCATTGTCGAATGTGCCGGAGCCAGAGGCGTTGGTCGTGATATAGAGCGAGCTCGCGCCGCGACCGAGAATGTTGATATAGGGAATCGTCGTATTCGCATAGTAATAGTAATACTGCGCATACCATGTATTTTGCGCGACCGTGCCATAGGAAGACGGAAACACGGTGGGGGGCGCATAGATGGATGTCATCCCCGGCATATAGGCGGCCGTCCCATACAGGTTCCTGCTCGTGTACCGGGTCGTCGCCAGGGCGAGAGATGGATCGTTGCTGGCCAGGCTGCTCGCCACCGCGGCCGCGAAGAACGGATCGCTGGTTTCATAGAAGCCGTCGCTGATCGTAGCGTTCAGCTGGATATTATTCGCGGCCCGCAACGTCAGCACGCCCGGCTCGCCGCCATTGGTCGTCCGGTAATAGAGCGAGAAGGCGCCCGTCGCCGTATTGTAGACGCCGGCGCCGAGGTTCCAATTGGAGGCGACGGTCACATTGCCGCCATTGATGCTGCTGGACGGATTGACGAGATCGACCTCCGGCCGCAGATGCAGGGAGGTCGAGGGCAAGGCCGTCGCCGGTCTGTCGCCGACCTGCAATTTGGCCTCCGCGAAATCGGCCGCCACCGCCGCCGCATTGCCGCTGAACGGATTCTCGACGAAATTGAGCAGCGTGTTCTGATAAAAGCCGACATGCGGCAGATAGGCGCCGCTGGCCGGCGCCGCATAAGTCGAAGAGGGATAGAGGCCGGACGTCGCCGAGATGATCTGCGCGCCCGCTCCGCTGAAGAAGCCCGCCGGATCGATGATCCCGTCGAAATGCTGCTGCATCTGCGCCTTTTGCGCCGCCGTCAGCGCATTATATTGCGCGACGGTCGTGATCGAGCCGCAGCCTCCCGAAATGAGCGTGCAGGAATCGGTCGTGCTCCACACTGCGAAAGCATCGAGGACGACGCCCTGGCCACTGGCGTTCCCGCTAGAGTCCGCATTGGTGACGACAGTGCCCTTGAAACTGACATTGACATTGTTGTTCGTCAGGATCGGCGCGCGCACGACGACGGCGCCGCCGGTATTGTCGATGCCGTCCCCGCCCGGACCGCCGCTCACGTCGAAGATCGCGCCGCTCTCCACCTTGACGGCGCCCGAGCCCGTCACATTCTCGTAGCCATAGGTCGCATTCAGCGTTCCATTCGTGGCGCCCGTCGTGCCGAGGGTGATCGTGCCGCCGCGCTGGCTCTGCGCGCTCTCGCCATTGGCGTAGCCCGGATCGTCCTTCTCCGCCGCGACATAGTGGGCGTCGAGCTTGGCGGTGGAGCGAATGATGACGCCCGTAGCGCCGGGATCGGTCGCGGCCAGCGTCGTCGTTCCGGCGCCATAGAGCGCGATGCTGCCGCCGGTCGGCCCGCTGGCGTCGATCCTTCCATTGACGATGACGCTGCCCTGATTGGCGACGAGCAGCACCTCGGTCGAGCTCAGCGTCACGCCTGTCGGCACGACGATGTCGCCCGGCTCATAGATCGCGGCCGCGAAGCGGCTGGTGAAGCCGCCCCACGGAAGATCGCCGACGATGGTCCCGGTGCTGAGCACGAAAGCTCCGCCCGCGTCCTTATAGGCCGCCGAGCCGTCGAGCGTTCCCTGAAGCGTCGTCGTCCCATCATTGGCGGTCGTGATATAAATTCCGCCCGCATAGCCGTTGCCCGAAGATCCGTCGGCATTTTTGGCAGCCGAGACGTCCACCTTCGCGCCGCTCGCGATCGTCACATTTCCTTTCTGCGAGACGAGCTTCACCACGCCGCCGGGCGAATATTCCGTGCTGTTGCCGAGCACGATACGCGTGCCAGCGGCGTTTACGATGGCGCCGTTGGCGAGAGTCACGTCGCCCGTCGTCGCGGTCAGCGACAAGGTTCCCGCCTGTACGGTGATCGCGCCCGAATCCGCGATGCTCGCGGCCGTCAGCGACAGGCTGCCGCCGATCTCTGTCGGATCGACGGCAGCCGCCGCGCTCGTCGAGAGAATGGTCAAAAGGCCGCTCGTCGTCAGCGCCTGCGCCGAGCCGGAGACGGCGATGACATTGGGCGAGGAGAAGACGAGATCGGCGACGCCCGAACCATTGCTCGCCGTCAGCGAGCCCGTTCCGGCGAAGCGGATCGCCTCTCCCGACTGCAGCGCGATCGTCGAGAAGCCGTTCGCGGTCATCGTTCCGGCGCTCTGGGTGATCGTCTTGCTCGCGACGAGGGTCAGCTTTCCGTCTGTCCCCGAAAGCCCATTGGTCGTCGTCGAGGCGCTCTGCGTATTCGTCAGCGTGATATTAGAGGCGTAGACGCTGGTCTCGCCCCCCTCGCTGTAGAATCCGCCGCCGTCGAAGGTCAACAGGCCGATCGGATGGGCGGAGTCGCCGATGGAAAGGCCACCGACATCGTGAAAATTGAAGGCCGAGGCGCTACGCAGGCGAACCGAATCCGCGCCGGCGAAATTGGCGATGATCGCATCGGTCAGCGCGAGGCCGGCAGAACTGCTATCGGCGCCGAACTCGATCGCCTTGGCGGAAAGATCGAAGGCTTTGGCGATGAGCGCGGCGTTGGGGCCGACGCGATTGACGCCGCTCGAATCGAGGGTGAGGGCGGCCGCCCCGTCGATGGAGACATTGGCGCCGATGACGAGGCTGCCGGGCGTGGCGGCGGGGGTCGGCGCGGGCCCGGATCCGGTGTAGAGACCCGGCAGATAATTGCGGGTCACGGTGACCATCGCGCCAGTAGAGACGCGCAGCAGCGAGCCTTCCCCGCTCACGCCCGCCGTATAGGTCACGACGCCGCTGCTGTTGGTCTGCGCGACCGGATCGGCGCCAATGACGATCGCCCGGTCGCCTCCGCTCGGCACGGTTCCGATCGCGGCGATGGCGCTACCGTCGTCGACGAGAATGCCGCCGCCGCCCGCCTTGGTCATGATGAGAAGCTGCGGCGCGCTCAGCGCGTGAGCGGCGTCGGTGGCGATCTCGACATCGGTGGCGACGCCGGTCACGACGAGATTGCCCGACGTATCGACGACCGACGAGCCGCCGATCAGCAGAGTGGTCGCGCCGACAGTGTCGAGTTGATCGGCGTAGAGCTTCAGATAGCCGTCCGTCCCCGCCGGGGCCGCCATATCCTTGGAGCCGAGCACGAGCACCTTGGCCGCGCTGATCGCCAATTGCCCGCCGACGCCGGCCACATCCGGCGCGAGCGGACTGGAGCCTGCGGCGAAGCCGAACAGGCTGCCCGCGTCGATGGAGAGCGAATTGCGCGCGGCGAAGGTCAGGGAGCCGCCGTCCACCGGGAGAAGCGGAATGGCCGTGCCGGCGGTGAGCGCCAGATTGCGGATGAAGCTCGTTCCGGAGGTGATGTCGATCTGCGAATATTGCGACCAGGTCGATTGCGACTGCAATTGGAACAGCACGGTTTGCGAGGATCGCGTCCCGCTGATGACATTGGCGAAATTGCCGGTCACATAGAGCGAGCCGTCCATCGACGTGTAGCTTTGCGCGGCCGCGCTCTTCACTGATGTGGAGGCGACGGTGACGCGATAAGCGCCGGGCAAGGTCGCATACATGCCGGGCATCAGAGTGTAATAGCCGGCAGCTATCCCATTGCCGCCGGCGATATAGATCGCCGTTCCGGCCGGCGCGTTCAGCAGGCTCGAGGCAAAAGCCGCCGAGCCGATATCGGAATTGGTCGCAGCGAAAGTCGGATCATAGGCGGCGACCTTGGCGGAGGAGGTGGGAACGAGGGCGTAGACCGTGGAGCCGGCGAGCACATTGCGGCTGCCGCCCGTGCCGGCGACGAATTCGCTGGCGTAGAAGTCTCCGCCGCCAGAGAGATCGAGCTTTGCTCCGGCGGACGTCGAGATATCGGCGCCGTTGAGCGTGATCGCCTTGGTCGGGCTCGCGGTGAGGCTGGAGCCGTTATAAATAATAGTGGCCCCGCTGCTCGTGGTTTGTCCGACGTACCAAACCTCGCCGTCGACAGTGTAGCCATAAGGAATGAGCGAGCCAGCTCCCGAGACGGAGGTGAGGCTGCCGGCGCCGAGCGTGACGCTCTGCGTCGTCGTCGTATTGCCGAGCACGATTTGTCCAAAGGGCGCCCAGAGCGTGCCGTTCTGCACGATGTTCGTGGCGTCGACGATGATCGTTCCGCCGGCCGACAGCGGCGCGCTGGCGACGCCATTCTGCTCAATGTCGATCGTGCCGGTCGCCTTCAGCGTGAAGCTCGTTCCGCTGGTCGGATAGATTTCCGCCGCTTTCAGCGTCAGATCGCCTGCGACGCCGAGCGAACCAGTAAAATTATTGTTTATGCTCGTAGCAGTGTTCGCTCCCATCAGGCGGATCGCGTCGGCGCTGTTCAGCGTGACGGAGCCGACATTACGGAAGTTGACTCCCGAGCCAGCAGCGCCGGCATTCGGATTGCCGATGTCGATCCATTGCGCCGAAATATTTATCGATCCATCGCTCACTGTCGCAGCAGGCAGGACAGCTCCTGTTGTGATCTGACCGAGCCACACATAGCCCGAGCTCAAATCCACCGTCGTATGGCCGATCGAGGGGGCGCTATAGGTCAATGGATCGCCGCCACTCGCCGGCAGCAATGTGAGGTCGCCGCCGAGGATGAGCGATCCGCGCATCTGAATCGACTGCGATCCGACGAAGGCGACCGTGGTCGCGGCGTTCAGCTCGATCGAGTCGAAGCCGCTATTGTTCAGCGTGTCGACGCCGATGAAGGCATTGCCCTGCAAGGTCGTGTGCGATGCCAACGCGGCGTCGATGATGCCCGCCTGCTCGACGACTATCGTGCCGGGAAGCCCCGCATAGCCGTTGGTCACGCGGCTGGAAAGAAGGCTCGGCGCGCTGGACGCCGGTATTCCGATGCGGAACAGGCCGCCATTCGCGAGCTCCCCGCCGCCATGCGCGCTGACCGAGCCGGCGAAATAGAGAGAGGACGCGCCGATCTGCAGGACGCCGCCGTCGCTCCATATATTTCGCGTCGCGAAGCGCGGCCCGAACAGTCCCGCGCCGGAGGGAATCTCGACCTCCGCCGACGTCCCGTCGAGAAGGAAGCGCGAGCCCGTCTGCGCAGTGACCGAATCGCCGAACAGCGTGATCGTTCCGGCGTCGAGCGCGCTGCCTGTACGATAGGCGGTCACGGTCGGATCGGCAATGAACACACCACTCACGTCCAGCACGGCGTCGGCGCCGATGGTGAGCTGCATCGGCGCCACCGTCTGTGTCGGCCCGGTCGAACCGCTCGAGACGCCTGTATTGGCCAGGACGATGTCGCCGCCGGGCGCGATGATCTCGCCGAGCACGGTGACCGGGCCGGCGGCCGCCAGCGTCACCGTCGCCTGCCGCGTCGCATTCGCTTCCGCGATGATTCTGGCCCCGGCGTCGAGCAGCGTTCCCGCTGTCGTGCTCGGTCCCGTCCCGCCGTAGATGTAGCCATATTCCTGCAGCGCGAAGCTCACGGGATTGCGCAATCCGTCGGGCGCGAGTCCGACCGTCGCGACGTCGCGCAGCACCGCGCCTGTCGGCAGCGATAAGAGCGCATCGTTCGCCGCGAGATAATTCGCCTGCCGCAAGAGCACGGTCGTGCCGGCGGTCACCGTCGAGCTGCCATAGACGCTGGTCAGCGAATAGTTGGAAAATCCATTGTCGGTGAAGAAGCTCGCCGGCAGGACGATCTCGCCGGATCGCGCGCCGGAGGTATAGGTTGTGATCGCGTTCGCCTGCCCGTCGATAGTGATCGTCGGGGCCTGCAGCGTGAAGGTTCCGCCCGTGTCGAAGCCATTGGAATAGATCGCGCCGCCGAGAACCACCGTCGCCGTATTGGGCTGATTGCCGTTGGTCGGTGGCTCGTTGTAGGGTTGATAATCACTGTTGAGCCCGACGAATCCGCCCGAATAAGTGACCAGCGAGAGGCTTCCGCCCTTGCCGACCGGCAGACCATCGGAGCCGAGCTTCAATTTGCCGTTGGAGCCGACATAGCCGCCGCTCGAAACATCGATGATGCTGCCCGGCGACAGAATGATGCTCTGCGTCGCGTCGACATTGTCGGTGTCGGCCCGCCCTCGGTGATAGGTTGCGGCCAAAGTGGTGATGCTGATCGAGCCACCGTCTATGAAGGCGGAACCCTGCAACCGATCGCCGACGGCCCCCGAGTCGTTGATCCACAGCCCGTGGACGTCGAGAAGCGCGTTCGATCCAATCACCAGATCGGCAGGAATCGACGCGGCTGTCACGTCGCTATTGTAGATATGGCCGGAGAGCGTGATCTTGCCGGCGGGCGCGATGATCGAGCCGTCGATGGTCTCGACATTCGTCAAGGTGACCGAGCCGCCCGAGGCAACCTTCAGAACAGCGCCCGTGGCCATGTTCACTGTCGGCTGACGGGTGCCGGAGCCTTGGATCGTGATTGAGGCGAAACCGGTCTCGGACAGCCGATCCGTCAGAATGGGCAAGGTCGAGGGCGCGCGCCAATTCGAGCCATAGCTATACGAGGCGAGCCCGTAAGAATCGTCGCCGGCGTCCGCGCTCGATTCGAGCAGATAGCTCGACACGAAGGCATTGGACGAGGTGATCGTCAGCGACGCGCCGGCCGGCAATTGCGCGAGCGATGTCTGAACCGCCGTTCCGCCGCCCTGCGCATTGGCGCGCTGGCGCAGCCCGGTCACTGTCTCGCCGAGAATCGTCCCATCGAGAATCGGCGCCGCCGCGATCGACAGAGAGCCGGCGCTGGCGCCGGCGAGATAGCTCGCCTCGTAACGCGACCTGTTCAATAGCGGGTTGACATAGGTCTCGGTCACGCCCCAGCGCGAATGATCGACCGTGAAGCCGCTCCCCGCCGTGACGCCGACATAGCGGATCGTCGGATCGGCGCTGCCGATGTCGTAGAAGCGCCCGTCCGCGCCGACGAGCCGCGTCGTGTTCACCGCCGAGCCCGTATAGGTGACATAGCCGCCAGAGAGATCGACGATCGAGCCAGGCTGTTGGATAAAATTCGTCCCCGAGACATTGACCGACCCGCCGACCGTCAAAATCTCGTCGATCGACTTGGGAATGAGCTTGGCGTAGCCGGAGGCGTCGACGATCGGCGAGCCAACCCGCGTGTCGATCGTCACCGTCTTGCCGACGAGGGCGGCGGCGAGCGGCGAATCGGCGATCTCATTGGGCGTGACGACGAAGGTCACGAGGAAATTGGAGATCGGAACCTGCACATCGGCGAGACCCGAGACATCGATTGTCGCGCCGGTCTCGAGCAGCACCTCGGGCGCAGTCACGTTCACCGCTGCGCTCGGCGCCCGCAGCAGCGCGCCGGATTGGAAGTCGACGCCTTTGAAGGCCGTGATCGAAATTTGCGGCTGCAGGCTGCTCGCGAAATAGTCGGTGGTAGCTGTGCCGCTCGGAACCGAGCCGCTCCCCTCGTCCGGCAGAATGGCGGTGACGCTGTTCGGCCCAAAGACGACATTGTCCGTCGAGTAGAGCGTGATCGAACCGGGGCGCGTCACGCTCGTCGTCGCCGCCGACACGCCGAGTTGCTTGATCGGTCCGCCGGCGATCGTCACATTTCCGCTCGGCGCCAGCAGCAGGCCGTCGTTGACCGCTGCGCCCTGATAAGAAACGGTGAAGGTCTTATTCGTCGGATTCGTGCCGGCGGAAAAGTCCTGATCGACGACAATCGCCGTGCGCACGCCCGTCGCTGTCGACTGCGGCTCGCTGAGCAGCGCCGACCCCTCGGCGGCGAGGATGATCTGGCCGTTCTTCGTCGTGATCGAGCCGGAATTCGTGACATTGGGGGCGAGCAGCGCCACGTAGCCGCCGTCGCCGGTCGAATTGACCGAGGTCTCGATCGACGCGCCTTTTTCGACCACGACCGCGCCGATGGTCTGCCCGGCGATCGTCCCCGTGGAAAAACGGGTGGAATTGCCGATCGTCGTCCCGAGCGCCGTCGCGATCGGGAAAAGTCCCTGCCCCGCATCGGCGCCGACGAAATTCGTATTGGCCGCGACCTCGTTCGACGGCGCATAGGCCGCGATGTCGCCGAGACCGTCGATATGCAGCGTCATCTTATTGTAGGCGGCGGCGCCATTGAAGACGCTCGACGAGGTGGTTCCGTCCATGTCGAGCGAGGAGGCGATCAGCGAATGAACGTTGATCTGCGCGCCGGCGCCGAAAATAACGCCATTCGGATTGATGATGAGAACCGTGCCGTCGGCCTTGATCTGGCCGAGGATTTGGCTGGGCGTTCCCGTCGCATCGATTCGGTTCAGCGCCACCCAGCTCGGATTGCCCTGCTGGTCGTAGACGACAGTCGTATTGGGCGAGACATTGTAATAGGCCCAGGTCATCACCGCCTGCGCGGCGTTCTGCTTGATCGTTACAGTGGTCTTGCCACCGGTCGCCGATTGCGTCGGCAGATCGGCGTTGATCCAAAGCCCGGGAGTCGTTCCGACACGCGGATCGACGACGAGCCCCGGCAGCTTGCCATTGCCACCGACCGAGAGACCATCGGCGATCGACGAATTCGTAGCCCCTGCCGCCGCCGCGCGCGCGGCCGCTTGCGCCGCTTGCATGGCCTGAATCGCCTGCGTCGCGCGCAACAGCGATCCCTGGCTCTGCTTGGCTATGGCCGCGGCCCGCTGCGCCTCTGTCGTCGCTGCGTCGACCGCGACGGTCGGCGCCGAGGTCACTCCGGAAGCGCGCCCGAGCGGCCGAGCGGCCGCGCCACCGAGCCCTTGCAAGAGTATGAACGACAAAGCGATCGCGCTCGCTCCCGCTAGCAGAACACGCCGCGAGGATCGCGCCTGTGGCCTTGCGAGCCCTAGCGCCGATGCTTTCGACTCTCGGCGGGCGGCCGAGCCGCAGCGATGTCTACCGGATATCGGAGCGTGAACGCGATGTGTCATGTCGGTGCCATGCATCTTGCGAGAGAATGTCAATGTGACGTGTGCGTGCCGAATCCCGTCGCCGGATCGTCGCTCGCCGGAGCGGCCACATCCACCTCCACGCCGCGACCGGTCCCATTCGCTTGCGGTCCTCGCAACCGATCACGCAAATAGACGATGAGCTCCTGCGCGAGCTGGTCCCAGATTTCGACATGCGCCCGCAAATGGCTTTTCGTCACGCCACCGACAACGGAAATATCCATGCAGAGCGCGAGGAACGGCCCGCTCAACTGGAGGCGCGAAAACCGTCGCGCGACGTTCCAGTCGTTGACGAGGTCTCGCGGCAACTCGCCATTCACTTGAAGAACGGACACGAACGCCATATCGGCGAAACGCACGCTCTCATCGCCGACCAAGCGATTGCCAGGTCGAATATCGAAGGAGAGACCGCTGGTCGCCGAGCGCAAATAAGCGACATTCGCGACCGGATCGGTCACCGTTTCTACGCGGTAGCCCGCCTGCTGGAGAAGATCTCGCAGATCGTCGAGCGTCAAGGATGTGACGAGGATATCGGACATGAACGACCTCCCAGATGAAGTTACTTGCGAACGCTGTCGAGCAGATTCGACAAAGCGATTTCATTGACGACAGCCGGACGCTTTTTCAGCAGCTCGGCGACATACGCGCGGCGCAACACATTCGCCCGCTCGGT
Organism: Methylosinus sp. R-45379; assembly: GCF_001644125.1. Classification (NCBI taxonomy): domain Bacteria; kingdom Pseudomonadati; phylum Pseudomonadota; class Alphaproteobacteria; order Hyphomicrobiales; family Methylocystaceae; genus Methylosinus; species Methylosinus sp. R-45379. The sequence continues at coordinate 3,023 of NZ_LUUM01000168.1, read as the reverse complement.
CCGCATTTGTTGCGCGAGCTGGTCGCGCGCTTCGGCGAGCGAACGCGTGTAGGACGCCTTCGTATCGATCAGCTTGACGATGTGCCAACCATCGTCCAAGCGGATCGCCTCCGAAACCGCCCCTTTGGCGAGACCTGTCACACGCGCGCGGATCTCCGGTCGAATCTGACCTTCCGACAACCAGCCGAGATCGCCCCCGTCGCCGGCGTCATTTCCGGCGCGCGCCACCGCCATGAAGTCGGCCCCCGCCGCCTTCAACTTGCGCTCGATCTCTTCGAGCGCCTTCTTCGCCTTATCCTCGGTCGCGCGGTCGGCGTCCTTCGGCGCCGAGACGAAAATATGGCTGAGCTGAAACTGCCGCGGAACGACGAAGACGCTGCGATTTGCGTCATAGGTCTTCTGCAGCTCCTCCTCGCTCGGGTAATTCGCCGGAGGTATCGAGACCGACTGCAGATAGAGCTCTACGAGCGCGCGCTCCCGCAATTGCTCGAGCTGGACCGCGACATGCGGCTGCTGGTCCCACTTCTTCGCGATCGCCTCCTGCAGCACGACACGCTCATTGAGCATGAGACGCACCATCTGATTGAGCAGCGCCGGCTCTTTGGCGATCGCCGCCTGCTCGCGCGCGCCGAGCGTCGCAACATAGGCGCGCAACTGCGCAGAGGTGATGTCGCTGTCGCCGACATGCGCGACGACGTCCTCACGCGATCTACCGTCGACGTTCACGGCCTCCGGAGACGCTTTCGGCTTGCTCGCCACCTGCGGCGCAGGTCTGAGCTTGGGAGCGACGGCGCCGCCGGGGGGCGCTTCCGCCAGCGCGCCAACGGTGAAGCCGATCGTCCCCGCGAGACCGACGGCGCACGTCACTCGGAGAAGGCTCGTAACGCGGAACAACACATGACTCATGGCTTCACCTTGTGATCGAGGATCTTGTCGTTGTAATCTTGCAGGAGATTTTGGATTTCGATGCGCCGCACGCCCGTGAGCGGCTCGCTCGCCAAAGCGAGATCCGCGAAATTCGCCGCCTCATAGCGCTCCAGCAAATCGCGGCCGACCTTCACCAGCTCGACATTCTTCGCGTTACAGCTCTTGACGTTCGCCTTGTATGCTGCGGCCTGCGCTTCGAATTTGGCGCGCTCCGCGTCTTTGGCTCGCGCAACATCGGCGGCCTCCTCATAGGCCGCCTTCCACTTCTCTAAGGTCTCGTCTCGCTCTACGATGCGTCGATTGAACTCCTCTATTGCTTCGCGATTCTGCTTCGCGACTTGCTTGACTTCCGCCTTGGCCGCGCCGACTTGGTCTTTGAGTCGCGCGCGTTCACTCTCCGCCTCGGCGAGCTTGGCCTGCAGCGCGGCGCGCTGATCTTCCAGCGCGCGCTGTTGCGTGATCGCGCCACGTAGAGCCTCGCGAAGCCGATCCGCTTCCGAATCCGCTCGTGCGCCCGTGATCATCGACGCCGCAAGCGACACGGCGACAAAAAACGTCGGAAATCGCATCATCAGAACTTCCCGTTGAGATCGACATGCAGAACGTCGACGGCGTAAGGGACGCCGGAGATGCTATTCGCACTCATCCAGCGCAGCGACAGCCACACATTCTTGCCGACTCCGAGATTTCCGCCGACGAAATAGCCCTTCAGATTCGTGCCGCCGAGTCCGAAGTCGGCGTCGACGAACGCGTCCACCATCGCATCCGACCCGAGATATTTGTAGCCGGCAAAGACATTCCAATCCCAGAGACGACGAATTTCCCTATGTCCGACAGTTGCGCTCGCGAGATAGCCATATTTCCCGCCCACGTAATTGCCGGGATACCACTCGTTGGCGCTTATCTGGAATGCCCCGGTCAGATTGTTCGCGAGAATATCCGGCCTGATCTTTCCGTCGAAAGCCGTGTTCACCAGATACTCGCCATTCAGAACGACATGTACCGGATCGAAATGTCCGAAGTCGATCTCTCCGGAGGCGACGAACGGCCGAAACTGCTGGGCGAGTCCGAAATATTGATATTGACCGGTCGTCCCGCCGCTGTTCGACGTGTCGCTGATGATCGAGCGCAGCGGCATGTAGGTGTTGCCGCGCTGCGCGAAAGACGGCCGCGTCAGATCCGTGTTACACCCGTCTGATGCGCTATAGACGCGGCACGGGCTCGACAATTCTCCCTGCACCTTGCTGAAATCATAATAGGCGGCGGCGATCTTGAACGCATAATCATCATTGAGCTTGGCGGAGACGCCGAGCTGCCCCGCGAAGAGCCATTTATCGTGGCTCGGCAGCTTCGTCGGAGGGCCGCCGTCATAGGCCGGCAAATTGATTCCCGCGTTCAAATCCGTGTTGAAGACCGGAAAGGCTCCGCCGGCGACGAAAGAGGTAATGCCTTCGGCGATCTCGTATTTGCCCCGCGCAGCGAAGCCGTCGAATCCTATGTCTCGATACCAGACGAGATCGGTCGGCGACCAAAATGGATTATCCATTCGCCCAGCGGTCAGAGAAAATTCTTCGCGCGGCTGATATTTGAAGAAAGCGCGATCGATCCATAAGGAATATGTCGAGAAATTGCCGCCGCTCGCGCCGAAGGTCTGGTTCTGCGACACGGGCGAATTATTCTCGCCTCCCGCAAAGCGCAGGCTAGCCGAAAGGCCATCGTGAAGATCGGCGACCATTCCGAGTCGGCCGCGGAAGCGGAATTGATCGCGATTCTGCGTGACGTCATAGGTCGGATAGTAATAGGGGTTGGTCTTGCTCACATCATAGGGCGAACCGGTGTTGATCGCATTGAAATTGACAGCGTCGTATTGATCGTTTCCGCTGGGATAGTAGATTCCGCGATATCGCAGGCGCATGTCGCCATAGAACTGGATGCGCGACGCCCATTCCGGATATTTGCCGGGCGAGGCCCAATTTTCTTTCTCGGCCTGAGCCATGACCTCGTTCTTGATGTCCTCGCGCAATTGCCGCTTCACCACCTCCGGCACATAGGTCACATGTTTGACGCCCGGCGGCGACGCGGCGGCTGCGGCGGCG
>NZ_LUUM01000167.1:0-2306 GCF_001644125.1 Methylosinus sp. R-45379 | reverse complement strand
TCCTCGACCTTGGACAGCGTGTCTCGCAGCGCTTCCGCGCCGGACTTGCCTTGGCGCAGATCGCTGACGAATGTTCCCAGCGCCTCGCGGGAGGTGGAGCGGACATTATCCATGGTGGAGACGAGCTCGTCGTGCGACTTCTTCGCATCGGCGGCGCGCTGGGCGAGATCGCCATAACCTTGCGCGACGCGCTGGATTTCCGGCATCATCGCATCGAGCTTTTCCGGCGCCGCGGCCGTGAACTCGTTAATAAGCTCCTGCTCTTTGGCGGCGCGGGCAATCGCGCCTTCCGTCATGCCCCATGTCGCGATCGACTTATCGAGCGTGGCGTTCTGCGCGGCGAGGTCCTGATCGAGCTGCTTGATCTTGGCGCTTGTGTAATCGTAATCGACGCCAGCGAGCTTTTTCTGCTCATAGCCGGAGATATCGACGCCGGCCGTCGATTTCAGCGCCGGGACGCTGTTGTCATTCGCCGCGCCGCTGATCCCTTCGAAATTGCCGATCCCGACTTTAGCGGCCCCGTGCCACGGCCCCCAGCCGCGTTGCGCCGCGACCTTCAGCGCATAATCGATCGTCGCTTTCTCATTCGCGGGGTTGCTCGGATCGAGGCCGGTGTCGCGGCGGAATTCGTCGCCTATGCCGCCGCCGGTGTGCAACTGCAAAGCGCCGAAGCTGGTCGGGCGCCCGTTCGTATAGTCGCCGTTGAAGTCGCGCAGCCCCTCCGAGCGGGCGACGCGGAGCGCGATATCGGGGTCGATTCCATAGGCCGAGGCCCGCTCGCGGATATAGCCGGACATCCCGCGCGGGTCGGCGCCGCTCGGCGCGGCGCCGCCAGCGAAGAAGGGAAGCGCCGAGCCGGAGGGCGCGGCGCCGATGCGCGCCGCTGCCCCATTGAGCACATCCGCGAGATGCGTCGCCGCGGAGCCGGCCGCCGTAAAGCCGCTGCGCAGTGGCGCGACATAGGGGGCGAGATCGCCCTTCTCCGGGACATATTGCTCGCGGAAATCCCGAGTCTGTTGCAGCACGCGCGCACGGGCCGCCGCATAGGGCGAGAGGCCTCGAAGCGCCTCCTCATCGGTGGCCCCTTTGAGAAGGTCGGACGCCTTCTTGTTCCCCTCGGCGATGAGCGCATTGCGCGCCTTTTCCTTTTCCGCCGCTTCGAGTGCCGCGTCACCCCCTTGGCGAACAACGGAAATCCTTGCCTGCTCCGCGGCGACAGCCGCGCGTTCGGCGAAGGTCCAAGCCTCGGACTGCTTCGTCGCGAGCGCGCTGTCCTCTGCGGCCTTTTGGACCGATGTCCGCCAATTCGTGACCTGATAGTCGAGATTGGCGAGCGCATGCGTCGCCTGATCGGCGGAGACGCCCATTTTGCGGAGCGTCTCCGGGTCGCCGAGCGCGCTGGCGAGATTGCCGCGGCGATTGACGAGGCTCTGGCGCTCGCCGATCTCCGGCAGGACGCCGCGGACGATATCGCTGGCCTCGTTGGAGCGGCGCGTCGACTCTAGATCGGCCGCGGCGCGCGCGGCTTTTTCCCGCTCGGCGTCGCGCTGGCGCTGCAAATCGGCGATCTGCTGATCGAGATAGGCGCTATGCCCCGGCGCCGACATGCCGAGCATTCCGGCGATCCCGAGCTTCGGCACCGTGTCGAGAGAATCGCGCAGCTTGACGAGGCGATCGAGCTTTTGCTCGGTCGACGGATCGGCGAACCGCTGTAACGCCTGCGGAATATCCGATAGCTTCCCAACGATATAGTCGATCGCCTTCGACCAACTCCACGTCGTATCTTTGGTCCTGTCGAGAGAATCCTTATAGGCGTCAAACAACGATTTTTGCGCGCCGAGAATATTGCCCTGTTCTTGCAGATCACGGATCAGCGTCTTGGTGCGATCGTCGAGGAAGCCGAGCCGCTTGTCCAGCTCCTCGGCGCCTCTGGTCGGGTCCGCGAAGGCTTGGCCCAATTCCTTGCCGGCGTCGGCGAGATCGAGGCCGAAGGCGCGGGAATAGCGCTGCGCCGAGCCGATGATCCCCGGCATGAGATCGCCGCCGATGCGGCCCGTTCCGGCGAGCTGGCCGGCAAGCTCGATCCCCTGGCCCGACTATATGCCGCCACGGGCGGCGCCCGAGACGCCGAGCGCGCGGAGGCCGTCCGCGGAGACGCCAGCTCCCCGCCCGACGCCGTTGAGCGCGCGCTCGAGCGCGGTCTGCTGCTGCGCGAATTGATAGGTGGCGTAAGACGCCGCGGCCAATCCCGCAGCCAGCAGAGTGAGGGGCGAGGTCGCGATGCGGAGCGCCGTCGCGCCGAATTC
>NZ_LUUM01000166.1:0-3145 GCF_001644125.1 Methylosinus sp. R-45379 | reverse complement strand
CTCGCCAATGCGGCTCGTCGTGGTGGAGATCGACGCCGTGCCGTTTGATCGCAATGTCGATGAGAGGCTCGACGCCACGCCGATAGCGCTTGGGGGACGCGCCTGGAACATCGGTGCAGAGCCGATAGGCTTCGTCGATGACGATGCCGATCATCTGATTCATGCCCTCGAAGGGCGTGCTCTGATCCGGGGGCAGCGTGATCAGCGCCAGAAAATTCTGCAAGAAGGCCTTTTCGAGCGGCAGCGGATATGCGCAGCCGACCTGCAGGTCGAAGACGTTGAACTCGAAGCCCGGTGCGAATTGCATGCGCGTGTAGATCGCCTCGTGCCGGCGCTGTGGTCCCAGGGCTTCTTGAATGAGAAGCACGAAGCCTTCCGCCGAATCCCCGATATCGACCTTGCCGATTAGCGGCAGCTTCGCGCCGACCGCCCCGAGCGCCACGGAGCTGAGACAGAGGCCGAGGTTGATCGTATTGGCGAGCACCGATTTGCCCGAACGGGGCGGCGCGACGAATGTGTCGAGCACCTGCGGACGCTTCGAGCCGCCGGAGGGGTCATAGGGCCACATGGCGCCGTTCGGTTGGCGAAACAGGACGCTGCCTCGGTCCCAGGGTGACGCCGTTCGTCCCCAAGGCAGCATTGCCAGCACGTCTCCGATCAGCGCCACCGACGGCGGCGCTGTGGACGCCAGCGCCAGTCCCGGCACGCTGCTCATGACGCCTTCGAGCGGATCGCCGATGACGGTCGTGCCGCGGCAATTTCCCCAAGCCTCGAGACGCTGCTTCAGCGTCGACAGTCGTAGCCGCAGCTTGCCCACTTCGCCGAACGGAGCCCAGGTCGCAAAGGACGCGCGCAGGCGCACGGCGATATGGTTGTTGTTTTCGCGCTCGCGCTTCAAAAGCTCGAAGGCGCGGGTGATGTCCCGGTTACCGGGGAACATCCACAGAAACTGCGCGCCAGCGCTTTTCAGGAGCATGTCCGAATTGCCGCCGCCCTCGATCACGAAGGAGACGCGCCAAGGGACGCGATCCTGCCCGAGCCGCGACGACAGCTCGACGAACGGCCGCGGGTCCTCCGGCCCCATCGTCATATCGACGCAGCCATAATCATAGAGGCCGATCTCCACCCTTTGCCCGTCATGGACGACGGCGTCGGAGTCGAAGAAGAGATCACGGATCGCCGGCCACATCAGCGTCTCCAGGATCGGACGCTCATCCTTCTCATCCGGCCAGCGCGGGCGAAAGGCGTCGCCGACGAAGGTCGGCCGCCAGGCGGAACCGACTGTCTCGCGATACATGGCCTCGCGCGCGACCACCAGAGCATCATGGGCGGATATCTCCGTCGCGGCGACATCGAGCCCTTTCAACGACGACACGACGCGCGAGACGAAGCCGGTGTGTCGCGCCGCCATGACGTCGCTGCGCAAATAGAATTTCTGGGCGTCGCCGATGTTCGGGCATTTCTTGGCCAGCGCCGCCTGCTCCTCCTTCATCTGCTTGCGCTCTTCCTTGGTGAGCGTCGTGGCGCGCGTCCACAAGATGAAATACGCCGCCTCCCAGCGCATCATGCCGGTCCAGAGCTTTTTGCGTTCCTCGAAAATATCGCCCAGCTCCAGCCCGATCTCCTTGGCGATCTCCCGGCAGGCCGACATGTTGACGCGCTCGATCTCGACCGCCGCGAGATCGGGATCGGAGGCGTACCATCCGACGATGGCGTGTCCCCTGTTCTCCAGCGTTCCCGAGATGTCGATGCGCATGGCGTTGGCCAAGCGATCGATATCGGCCCGCGTCGACATGCGGCGCATCCCGCCGAGACGAAGGAAGCTCACATAGTCGCCTTGCTTGGTGACGAGCGCGTCGCCATGCGCGGCTTCGATATCGCAAAAGCTGGCGAGCGGCTGCTTCGCCATCAACGACATTGCGGCGAGCCCGCGAGATATCCAATGGAGCATTATCTATCTCCTCAAAATCGAAGCGAGCCTCTCCTTGACGAGCAAGCGCGGATAAATGTCGTAGCCGTCGACAAAAAAGCGGCCGAGCGATAGCAAGCGCGCGCCGCCGAGCAGCTCGTGGCGACGGGCGTAGGAGCTCGGTGAGACGAACGACAGAGCTTCGGCGAGATCGCGCGGTGAAGACGTGCCGAGGCGCTGCTTCGCGATCACACTGCGCTCGACGAGGGCGGCATAGGCCGAGCTCGCGGCGAGCAGATCGCCAGGACTGTTCGGTGGAAGGGGATCGAGAGGCCATGACACGGGTTTCCCGTGTCTCGCGAAAGACGAATGCACGCGATGCACGAGCGCATTGACGGCGCCCTGCGTGAACTCCGGCATCCAGATCAGGATGGCCTCGCGATCGATTTCCGGGCGTTCGAGATTTTGAGCGAGGCAGCACAGCGCGCAGCCACATGACCCATCGGAAGTTTCCGATCGCCCTTCGCTCCGGTTCGTGATCTCGCATCCACAATGCGGGCAGCGATCGGCGAATCCTCGTGCGCGCGGCTGCGCCATTGCGAAAGCAGGCCGCGACCCATTGCTTATTGCCGCTAGTGAAAGTGGGAGCATCGCGCCGCGCCGATCTTCAAAAACTGATGCGCCCTCGCCGGTCTCCGGCTTTGCGACCGAACCACCGGCGAGGACCAATTGTCCCCTGCGCCTCGCCGCGTTACGCCGGCGAGGAACAGGAGAGCATTGAGCATCACTGGAAGGTGATGACGCCGGCCTGGTCGGTCACTTTCGCGCCCGCGCCAGTGGTCGTGTAGGAGGCCTTCTGAATCCACGAGCCGCCAGCGACGAACAGGCCGGTCAGCACGAGACCCGTGAGACCGGCCGCGACTTTCCCGCTCTCGCGGTTTTCCGGCTGACGCGACTGCCACAGGAACCAGACGCCGGCGACGAAGGTCACCAGAGCGGCGACATACATAGCGGTCGAGCCGGCGAAGCCGCCGGCGGTCGAGAACTCCTTCGAAATGCTCTGCACCTGGGAGCCGAGCGTCTGGCCAGCCGCCTGAGCAAAGGCGCTCGTCGCTCCGAGAGAAACGGAAAGCGCCGCGCCGGCGAGCAGGGACGACACGCGGGATTTGATTTTGGCGATGGTCTGCAAGTTCATCTCCTTCGATTGAGAGAGCGCCTCACGCCCTCGAAAAAAAG
>NZ_LUUM01000165.1:0-1220 GCF_001644125.1 Methylosinus sp. R-45379 | reverse complement strand
TCGGTCATGATTCGCGAGGTCGATCAATTCCGGCGCGTGCGAAGTCGGGCGTCGCTGCCAGCCTGCATCTGGCGATCGATTTGGCCTTTGGCATCGGCGGCGAGCACGCATTCCATCAGCGGATAGTATTGGCGACCGTCATACGAAACCAGCAGCAAGTCGACGCCGGCATTGAGCGAAGCGACGACGCCGGAACAGATATCGTGGCGGTAGACGGCGCCCATGTCGAGATCGTCGGTCACGACGAGGCCTTCGAAGCCCCATTCGCCACGAAGCAGGCCGGAGATCGCCGCTTTCGATTGGGACGTCGGATGTAGCGGGTCGATCGCATCTATGATCGCGTGACTCGCCATGACGAGCGCGGGCGACTGCCGCACGATTTCGCGGAACGGCGCCCAATCCGATTGGGCCAAATCATACGCACGCGCGGCGAGGCGGGCCGGCATAGCATGGGTATCCTCCCGGACCCGGCCGAGGCCGGGGAAATGCTTCAAGGTCGCGCTCACTCCTTTCGCTTGAAGTCCCAGGATGAAGGCGGTCGCGACCTCGATGACGACCGCGGGATCGGCGTCGATGGCGCGGATTGCGATCCGGCTACCGTTGTCGGTTGCATGCGCCCGTCGCTCGAAACGCAAATCCACCACCGGCGCAAAATCGACGGTGACGCCGAGATCCACCAGTTCGGCGCCGAGCGCTTCGCCAGCCTCGCGCGCCTTTGCGCGTCGGACGTCGGGCGGCAGCTCCGCGAGATCGGACAGGGGAGCACGGGCGGGGAGCGGCGGCGAGAGATGCGAAACGATCCCGCCTTCTTGATCCGCGGCGACGATAAGTGGCGGCAGTCCGGCATTGCGCCGCAGTCTTTGGAGCTGCGCAATCTCGTCGCGCAACTGGTCGCGGCTCCGGCCGGCCGCATTACGATGGGTGACGAAAATCCCACCGATCAGACCGCGCGCGGCGAGAGGCGCGACCTCGCCGACGCTCTCATAGCCGAGAATGAAATGTCGGCCGTAGCGCTGGCCGAGCTCCAGCGGCCTGCTCATCACGCGATTTTCGCGCAGCCGCGCCGAGAGCCAATTGCCGGCGAGCGCGAGTGGAACGCAGCACCAAAGCGCGATGAGGAGGCGACCCTCGCGCGAAACTTTCCCGCCGCGCCGCATGGCGAAAACCGACGCCAGGACGCCTGCGATCGACGCACCGACGATCGCCGCCCATGCCCAGTT
>NZ_LUUM01000164.1:0-2364 GCF_001644125.1 Methylosinus sp. R-45379 | reverse complement strand
ATATAAATCCATTTGAATTTTTTTTGGATAGCGGCCCGTGGACGGGGAATGATCTCGATTTTGGCGATCGACCATTGGATGAAGCCGCGACCAAGCAGCTTTTTAGACGCAAGTCATCCGAGGCAGCGTTCCTGCATCTCAGAAACAAGATAAACTTCCGATACGCTGACGAGCCTAACGTGAGCGTCATCGTCGTCATGCACAATGAAATATTTTTGACGTTGAACACGCTTGCCTCTCTTAGAGCAAACTATTGCGGCGACATCCAGTTGATATTGGTCGATTCTGGATCGACGGACATCACGATAGTCGAACGGGCGGTGATCGGAGCGCAAATAATACGACATGAAGACAATATTTCATATGTTCGTGCAGTAAATGCTGCTCTCAAGATGGTTGTATCAGACTATACGTTGCTCATCAATAATGATATTGAACTGGAGCACGGCGCTCTCGCGGCGGCCATGAGGCGGATGCAATCGAACGAAAACATCGGCGCCGTAGGCGCAAAAATAGTGAGAACCAACGGGCGGTTGCAGGAGGCAGGGTCCATAATATATAATGATGGGTATTGTGCGGGCTATATGCGCGACGGTTCTCAGAACACGCCCGAAACGAATTTCGTTCGCGAGGTGGATTTCTGCTCCGCAGCTTTCCTTCTTTTACGAACGTCTATATTTAAACGCCTCGGCGGTTTCGATCTCAGATTCGCCCCCGCCTATTACGAGGACGCAGACATTTGCTTGAGAATGTGGCATATAGGCTTCCATGTGATTTACGATCCCGCCGTCGTCATTCGGCATTTTGAGTTCGGCACTTCGTCGGCCTTCGGAGCCAAAGACCTGATGATGTCGAATAACAGGCGTATATTCTATAATAAGCATAAAGCAACGCTGCGCTATCAGCGGCACAGAAGCAACAATACGGAAATTGCGCGGTTTCACCGATTGCCGTCACGCCGTATTCTAGTGATCGAGGATCATGTTCCACTTCGACACCTAGGCGCCGGGCACACGAGAACAAATGACATCATACGTGCGATGAATCAACTCGGATATGCAATTACAATATATCCTATGATCGAAATGGATTATTTTATGACGGACTTATATGGAGAATTTCCAGATAATGTAGAGATTATCGCCGATGGAAATGTAGATAAGCTTCCTAGCTTTCTGGAGCGGCGAGCCGCTTATTATGAAAAAATTTGGATTTGTCGCACTCATAATCTTGACAAGTCCATTGACTGTATTGTAGATAGCACAGCTAAAAATCACTCAGTTGATATTATACTTGATACCGAGGCGATATCGTCTGTTCGTTTGCATCAACAACATATAAATAACGGAATAATTTCGTCGACGACATTGCTCGACGACATATCGAGAGAACTCGGAAAAGCTTCTAGTTGTCGCAAAATCGTAGCTGTATCGTCGAACGAAGCGGCGTTGATCGAAGCATGCGGCTTCGGCGCTCCCTTGGTCGTGGGCCATATTCGCGATCTCGCGCTCACCCCTTCGAAATGGTCGGAAAGATCCGATATTCTTTTCGTAGGGTCTTTTCACGGCGCGGATACGCCGAATTATGAATCGGTCAAGTGGCTATGCGAAGACGTGTTACCGATACTGCTAAGGTATATTGGCAGCGACGCGCATATCACCATCGTTGGCTATATCGCACCAGGCATAGATCTGGAATATTTGCGGATCTGCCGAGGCGTGCAGCTATTCGGGTATGTCGATAAACTTTGGGATGTCTACAACGCGCACCGCGTGTTTGTTGCGCCAACGCGTATCGCTGCCGGAATACCTTACAAGGTGTTCGAGGCCGCGTCGTTTGGCGTCCCGACCGTAGTCTCCAATGTGTTGAATGATCAACTCGGATGGAAGGCGGGTTCTGAGACTTTAGCTGCCTCGCCCTTCGATCCAGACGAATTCGCGAGAGCTATCGCGCGGGTGTACAATGATGAAGCGGTCTGGAACAGCATACGCGATGGAGCGGCGCAGTGGCTCGAGGCTCATGCCGATCGTCGCAATTATCAGAGCGAAATCGACAAAATCTTCAATTCGGATTCTTGAGGATCAGGCCGATGGCTGCTTTGGATTGGAGCATCATCTCCATCGCCGCGCGTCACGACCGCGCCTTGTTCTTTCCCGTCTGCGTTTCGACCCAGGGCAGGGTCTTTTCCGCGTCGATCTCCGACCTCGGCGGCAAGCCTTGTAGCAGCCCGGTGACGAAGTTGGCTTTTGATCAGTCGGCACGGTTCTAACAAGGGTGACACTTTTTAATGAGGTGGATTGATCGGCGAATCTCGGCTTCCTCGACCCAGCGGGCCTTTCGAGATAGTTGGCCCAGGCGGCGTGG
>NZ_LUUM01000163.1:0-1243 GCF_001644125.1 Methylosinus sp. R-45379 | reverse complement strand
GGTGACATCAGCCGTGAAACCGGGCTTGACGGAGGTGGGATCGTCGAGCGCGGCGGAAGATCCCGCCGGTCGCGAGATCAACGCCCAGCGATAGGTGAGCGCGTCGCCGTTCACATCGGTAGAGCGCGAGCCGTCGAGCGTGACTTTCGCTCCGGCTGCGACGCGCTGATCGTCGCCTGCGTTCGCCACAGGGGGAACATTGCCGGTGGTCAGCAGGCTCGTGACCGGGCGCGCACCGCCACGCGAGCGGGTCCCTTCACTCCCTTCGTGATCATCGTCGTGACTGCGGTCGCGGTCCCGATTCCGAGGGCGACCGTGATCGTCGCCACGGTCGCCCTCGCGGCTGTGCTCATGGCTGTCTTCGCTGCCCCGCGCCACGACCTGTAGCGTCGCCTGCACGACATAATCGCCGGAGCGGTCGAGCGTCACGGCCTGACGGGCGTCTGGTCCCGTCTTGAGGCGCGCGGCGCTTCCGGCGGGTTTCGACAGCAACGTCCAGCCGACATTGGTGACGGCCGCTGTTCCGGGCGGCAGATAGGTTCCGTCGGCGTCGACCCTCGCAGTGGCGCCCTGCGCGAGCAGTTGCGCCGGCCCCGCGCTGGCGCGGCCGCGCAAAGCGACACGCGTAGAGAATGTCACCAACGACGGCGAACTGATCTTGCCCGTGGCGTCGACGACGACGAGTTGCGCGACATAGGCTCCCTCTGAGTCGACGACGAATGTCGGACGCGCGACGGTCGTCGACGACAGGGCGGCGGCGCTATGCGCAGGCCGGCGCAGCAGCGTCCATCGATAGGCAATCGCGTCGCCGTCGGCATCGAAGGAGCGCGCGCCGTCGAGCGCAACGGTCGCACCGACCGAGACCTTCCGATCGAGGCCGGCGTCGGCTACAGGGGCGACATTTTGTGTCGAGACTACGACGCTCGCTCGCGCCGAGCTGCGATCGTCGTCGCCGCCCTCGGCCTGCGCCGTGACCGAAAAGATATAATCACCCGCGACGTCGACCTTGAACACGGGCCGTACGGCGGAGCTGTCGGAAATCCCTGCGGCGCTGCCCGACGGCCGCTGGGTGATCGCCCAACGGTAGCGCAGCGCACGCCCGCTCGCGCTGGTGGACCCGGAGGCATCGAGCTGAATGGTCTGCCCCACCGATGCGTGGCGATCGAGACCAGCGCTGGCGGCGATGTCCGCCACTCCGTCTTCAGCCGAGGCCGCGGATATCTGACCAGCGATGCTCAACAGA
>NZ_LUUM01000162.1:0-2225 GCF_001644125.1 Methylosinus sp. R-45379 | reverse complement strand
TGCTCTTCGGCCGGCTGCTCGCTGGCCTTTGGCGTGCGAAGGATTGCGGCGAGCCATTCCGGGAGCTGCGGAATGGTGTTGGTCGCATAGGCTTCCGCAAGGTCCGGCGATCCGGCGACATGCTCCCATTCGCGCCCATCGGGCAGACATGCGCCCGGCGCTATGACCTGCCCCCCGACGCCGCGCACATCTATGCCGGGCGGGAGAGCGCCGGTCCTGTTGGTGAACGGCGCGCCGTCTGGTTGACGAAAATATACATGCCGGCCGTTCGATGGAGTGGAGACGATCGGACAGGCGTCGGGAATGCCGCCATGGCGTGCGGCAAGCTCCCAGAAAGCCGCGACACCATCCGGCTTGTTTGGCTTCCTGTCGCAATCGATCACGAGAAGATTGCTCTTGCCGGCGTTAATGCCGGGAATAGCGACACGCCCCCCGCCAAACCAATTATTGATGACTCTCGAATCGTGTGACGATCCCTTGCCAATCCTGTCGGCGTCTTTTCCCCAACTGATCGTCGGAGCTTTATTGGAATTGCACGGATGCACATGCAACCAATGATCCGCTAGACGGAGCGCGACAGATAGGTTTCGCTCTGCCAACGTGGTGGGCGGGAGATGTTCGGTCGGATAAAAGACCCGCTCCGGGTCATCGCATTCGTGCGGTGAAGGAATACCGAGCATGGCGCGCCTCAAATCGTGTTTGTGGCGCAGGCCGCGCGCCAGATGTCGAGCGCGCGGTCGAAAGCGTCTTCGATCGACCCGAGGATCGGAATGCAACCCATTCTCGCAAACCAAAGTTCGGACTTTTGTCGGTCGGTGAGGTCTTCGCCGAAATGGATAAAGGTCGGAATGCCGGCGGCGTGCGCGTGTCCGAGTTCGAACAATGTGCCGAAGCAATCGACTTCGTTGATGTGCGCAAAAACGAAGTCGGAGTTTTCGATGCGAGCAATGTTCGCGGCGAACACACGACGCCGCCTGCTATCGCTCATAGACCATCCTTGGCCGTGCATCGTGTCTGCGTGGGAGCAACCATGGCCGCAGCCGATAAAGAACGGTCCACTGGTGACAAAGCTCGGAAACCCGACGACTTCGTAAGGGTTGAGAGGATCGTTGGCGTCCAAGGTGGAATGAGCTATCCGCTCTCGCCAGCCGTGCTGGCTGATTTTTCCGGCGAGATAGACGCGCGGCTTTGGTGTTGGAGATTGATCTTGCTGTCGTGAGCGCCTAAACATTTCTGGCCTGCTTAAAAATCGTAAAATAGAGCCCCGCCGCGTAGTCAGCCCGGCGGGGCTTTCGTTTTGTGGGATTAGGCGGCTGTCTTCAGTGTCGGCAGGGAATCCAGCCATTCTCTGAGATCTACTTCCAAGATTACCGTTCGCCGCCCGACCTTCCTCGCCTTGAGTAGGCCGAGCTTGATCGCCGCATAGATGATTGTGCGACCGACAGAAGCGCGCCGCGCGGCTTCTTCGACGGAAAAGGCCAGCGCGTCTGTGCCCGGCTCACTGTCACGGATGTGCATGTTGGAACTCCATTCGGCGTCGTCGTTCATCGACGTGAACAGAGTGGCTAATTTCCGATAGCGCGTAAACGCAGAAGCTATTGATTATAAAGGAAAAATATAGGATAAAAATTCCTCGTCGATAATTTTCCGCGCTTTGCGCGCGGCCTTTGCCTCCCGAACAGCCTTCTTGATTTCCTCAAGTAGCGTGTCAGGTTTGTCCTGATACCACGCCGGCACATCGCAGAACGTGGATTGCAGCGCGAGCGCGAACCGAACGAACGGCGATAGCATCGCATCGCGATTTCCGTTCAGTGCTGTAGGCAAGCCAGCATCTTCAGCAAGAAACCAGAGGCGCGTCATCATTGCGCGCCATGGGCTCCTTTCGTCGAATTGCGGATGCTCTTTGCTCTTAATCTCACTGGCGACAGCTTGCGCAGCTACTCCAAACGTCAACATGATCTGCACGAGGTCGCGCGAGCGAAACACGATTTCGCCGCCAAAATCGTTCAATTGGTCGTTCAATAGACATTCGATGTAGTGTCTGCCGCGTCGCGCCCTCGCCGCATCCTCTGCCGACTTTGCCGTCTCTTTCGCAACAACCTCTGCGTCCTTTTTCGTCGCCGGCTTCTTTTGCGCTTTGGTTCGGGGGAGACCTGCCGACGAACCGTAGGCGTTCAGGAACAACGTCGATGCGTCGTGCAAGCCCTCCAACCACATAACCATGT
>NZ_LUUM01000161.1:0-1578 GCF_001644125.1 Methylosinus sp. R-45379 | reverse complement strand
GTGGAAAGATACATCCGACCTCCTCGGTGATCCATCGCACCTCGCGCCGGGACGTGGTCGTTACGAAGCCCAGCACCAGGGCGTTCACGCGGTGCGGGTAAGCCTGGGCATATGCCAAGCCGAGCGTGGTCCCCCACGATAGCCCCAATATGACCCAGCGATTCACATCGTGCATCTCGCGTAACGCCTCGATGTCAGCGATCAGGTGGGCAGTGGTGTCGCTGTCGAGGTCGGCGTCGGGTTCGTTCGCCAGCGGCCGGCTGCGCCCTGACCCGCGTTGATCCAGCAGCACGGCACTGTAGAGGCGAGGATCGAAGAACCGCCGCTGACCCGCCGAACATCCTGAACCTGGACCGCCGTGCAGGAATAGAGCAGGCTTCCCAGCGGGATTGCCGCAGCACTCCCAGTAGACCTGATGCCCATCGCCTCCTTCGAGCATGCCGCTCCCATAGGGTTCGATGTGGGGGAATGGCCCCGACATTTGCGCGCTCCTTTGTTCAGCGGGTGATTTGCTCTTCGGCCAACGGGGATATCAGGCGCTCGACCCACGCTCACCCGAAATCCCTAAACGAGCTGCGCCGATCGCCAGAAATTCGCCGGCGGCCGCCCGGGGCTCCAATTGACCCCAAGCGGACCTCGTGCCGTCTCCCCCTCAATCGGGATTATGGCCGCTATCGTCGCCAAAGGTGTAATTGTCGCCTGAGGCGTAATTGCTGGTGTCATGCTGAGTTAGGCCTCCGTCGCTTCGACGTTCCGGCGGGCGCCGGAACGCGAACCAGAAGACGCCTCCCACAATCGCGAGGCCAACAACCGCACCCAAAGTGCTTCCCAACCATCCAGCCACGTCTAAATCTCCTCTATGTGAATTCGTAAAAATCTTGACTTATGGACGGGATTGTCAAGAGTGGTTGGCGGAATCTATTTGCTCGATTTAAAGAGCCGACGCTGTGCAGCGTTTATGCTCGAATGTTCGAAATCTACCTCGCGTTTTGACGACGGAAGATATTTTCGCTTATCGAGCCATCCGTAAAAAAGTGTGCCATGGATGCCGAGGGCGTCACGTTTTAAGATGGGCCGATCCCACATTGGTTCGGCCACGGCCCGCGCTCGTATCTCTCCCAGGCGAGCGAATAAGTCCTCCGCGAGTTCAATATCACGACAATCTGGAAATATTGCCTCGAATTCAGCATCTGTAGCTTGGAAAATACTGAATGTAGCATTATCTGCGCCTTCAATAATTTGAATGTTTTTCATTTTATTGCTCCCCATTTGAACTGAAAGCTTGGCCGTCTACATTTCTCGATTTTCGGGACGGGCTCACCACAACATCAACATACAGATATTGATGATAAGTCGACGTTTTGTGAGTTTGAATAGGAAGAGTGGGCGGCACGGCGTCCCGCCTCGCCCGTAAGCGGCAACTATGGAACTTCGGGCGCATGACCCCTCCTGGCGCGACTCGGGAACCGCCAAGCGCAACCTAATGCGGACACAATGGATGAAAAGTGACGTGCCCCTGAAAAATCCCACCAGCATCGATTAGAGTCCGGCCGATTGCAGGACGGACACGATGAAGAA
>NZ_LUUM01000160.1:0-1150 GCF_001644125.1 Methylosinus sp. R-45379 | reverse complement strand
GCGCTGCGATGACCGTGTCTGTCGTCGCGATAATCAGCACGCCGGGCTGGGCGGGCTCGATATAGAGGCCGGCCGAGGAAAAGGCTGCTCTTTCTTGCGCCGCGTCGAGTATCGCGCGGAGGGCGTGGAGATATTTCGCGGAGAAGCGTGCGCTGATTTTCGGGAGGTCTTTCACTGTGCTTTCTCCTCGCTTTGATCGCAATCGGGGTTCGCGCGCCAGATTCGGAATGGCGCATCGGCCGCGATATCGTCGAAGCGTTCCGACATTAGAGCGCGTAGCTCTGGCGCTCTCGCGCGAAGCGCATCGCGAGAAAGGTCGGAAAGATCGATGTTTCGCGCGATGATGGTCGCGGCGATAACCGCATCCCCTGTGTATTCGAAATATCCGAACGACATGCCGAGCGGCAAAAATGTGAGCGTTGCGCAAAACCAAGCTTTGGATTCGCTGCTCGCCCAGCGCTCGTCGATCGCGAAATCGCCCTTCACCCAGCCCCAGAGCGCGAACCGCCCATCCTTCTTCGCTGCGGAAAAAAACGAAAGCACCCAACCTTTGCCGATATCGAAAGCGTCATCTGGCGCTGGGCCTGCATCAGGGTTGGTGACAAGCGACATTTCATCCGGCGAAACCGGCCGATGAAACGGCGGCTCGGAAATCAGCGGCAAGGGCCGCTGTTCTAGCGGAGTGGTCTGGCTCACGCGTCGGCCCAATCGATGCCGGAGTAGAAAACCACTTTGCGCATGGCGAGGCTCGTCTCTGTGTCCGGCGTGATGCCGAGCAGACCGAGGGTCGCGTCGAGCGATGCGGTGTCGGGAAGCTTGAAATTCGGATCCGCGTCCTTGCCGAATTTTCTGAGGCCGGTGCGGAAATCGCCGCGGCCGACGGTCATCACCGCCTTCGAGCGGCGGAACATTTTGATAAGGAAATCCGCGAGTATCGGCATGTCCTGCTCGCCGCGGATGATGCGGTTCACATCGTCGGCCCAGCTCGGCGGCGCCGCGATCTGCTCGGCTTCGGCCGCGAAGCTTCGCGTCTCCGCGCCGGTCTCCTCCAGCGGAGCGAGCAGTCGCTCGGGAAGCCAGAACTTCTCGCGCGCGGTGCGGGCGGCGCGGGGCGCGAGCGCCTGCTTTTTCCACTTGCCGCATTCGGCGG
>NZ_LUUM01000159.1:0-2576 GCF_001644125.1 Methylosinus sp. R-45379 | reverse complement strand
GCCTCCAGCCGAGTCCCTCGAGCACCTCCTGCCTCAGGCGGTCCCGGTCCCGCGCCGATCGGGAACTGTGATAGGTGGCGCCGTCGCATTCGACGCCGAGGATGTAGGCGCCGGGTCTGGCGCGGTCGAAAACTCCCATGTCGACCCTGAAGCTCGATACGCCGACCTGCGCGTGCACCCCGTATCCCGCTTCCTTGATTACCTGAGCCACGGCCTCCTCGAACGGACTCTCATAGTCTCCGTCGTCGGTCACCGCGCCTTCCGAAAGGCGCCCGGTCTCGGCGAAGTGGAGCAGTGAACGCAGCATTCGCGTTCCGCGCGACGGCTGATCGGCCGGAATGTCGGCGGCGGTGATGGACGAGAAGACGAGGCATTTCTCGCGCGCCCTGGATGCGAGGACGTTCAGTCGCCGTTCGCCGCCCTCCTTCGACACCGGGCCGAAGTTCGACGGAGGTCTGACGTTGTCGGCCCCGTATCCGTAGCCGACGGAGATGAAGATGACATCCCGCTCATCGCCCTGGACCGATTCGAGATTCTTGACGAAGAGACGCTCGCCCTTCGGGCAGAACGCTTCGACCTCGCTGCGGATGCCGGCCTTGTCGATCATGTCGTCGATGGCGTCGCGCTGCTTGGTCGAGAAGCACGCGACGCCGAGGGATTTGTTGCCAGATCTGCGGATATGGAGCTTGATCGCTTCGGCGATCTCCTTCGCCTGCACAAGATCGCATGCGGCGCCCCCGCGATCGTAATGCCCCCTCGGCGTCTTCACCAGCGAGAGGCCGAAGCTGTCCGTCCTTTCGAACGGACTTGGCGGGAGCAGCAGCTTTTCCGCGTAGCATTCCCTGTTGGAGAGCGCGATCAGGGACGGGTGGCGGCTCCTATAGTGCCATGCGAGCGTGCGTTCGCCGAACCCGCGCGAACGCGCCAAGGTGAGGATGCTTTCGAACTGGCCGGGCGCGGCAACCGCCGGCGCGTCGTCATCCCCGTCCTCCGCATCGTCGTCGCCGGCGTTGACCAGACCGAAGAAGTTGGTGGGAGGAAGCTGGCGGTGGTCGCCGACCACGACGATCCGCTTCGCCCGAGCAATCGCCCCGAGGGCGTCTTCGGGCGCGATCTGGCTGGCCTCATCGATGACGATCAGGTCGAAGGTCAGCCTCCCCGGCGGCAGAAACTGCGCGACCGAGAGCGGGCTCATCAGGAAAACGGGCTTGAGGCGTTGGATCGCTTCCCCCGCTTCCTTCATCAGCTTCCTGACCGGGAAGTGTCCTCTCTTCTTGCCGATTTCGGCGCGGATCACCGCCATGTCTCCCGCGAACCCATCGGGACGACGGTCGAGGTAGCGAGCGAATACCTCCTGACGGGCGATCTGGATGCGTTTGCGATCCAGATCCTGGAATTCGGAGACCTCGTCGCTCCGCTTCGCGCCGTCGATATCCTGAAGCGTGGGGTTTTCCCGTGTCGCTCGGCGCCAAAGGGACTCGGTGATCAGGAGATCCGCCATTGGGCGGACCTTGTCCGCCGGCGTCGCGCCGTTCTCGAGATTCGTCGCAATGACGGCCATCCCCTCTTGGCGCAGGGTGGAGAGCCCATTTCGGATCCCGACCCAGTCGTGGACGCCGTCGAGATTGACTTGCCAGACGCCGATGCGCTCGATCAGGTCGGAAATTCGGATCGCTCCGATGTCGGACCTGCCGAAAACGACCCCGATATCGGCTTTGAGGTCGGTGAGGATTTCGTCGACCGAGACCCGAGCGGTGGAGCCGAGCGACTCCACAAGATTCGCGTAGTTGCCGAAAACGAGCGGATCCTGGCTCTGCGCGCCGAGGGTGACCAAACGGGCCGAGCCGAGGCGCGCGAGCGCGGTTCGGCACCAGTCGATGAGCACGGATGCTTCGCTCAAATTGGCGCCGCCGAGAACCTCCTTCAGGCGCGATTCCGCCTTGCTGTAGCGTTCGTAGCCGAGACGAAACTCCAGAAGGGATTCCAGTCTCTCGATCTTCGTCGCCGTGTCCTTCGCGGGCTCACCCTTCGACAGCTTCTTGAGGTCGGCGTTCGCGCGGCGACACCTTTGCGAGAACCGCCTGAGCAGCGAACCGTCGTCGGAACGGATAGCCTCGAGGGCTTCCGTCGGATCGTAGGACCAGGCCTCCTTGATGAAATGGTCGCCGACATAGACGACCCGCTGAAGAAATCCCCGGCAGAACGAGAAATCGCGTTCGATCGCGTCGAGTTCCTGCGTCCATCCCGCGTGGGCAAGCACGCTTCTGTTCGCTGGGACCGCCGCGATGTGACGCAGCGACTGGACGAGCTTCTCTGCGGAGCCGAACGTCAAATCCGCCCGTTCGTCGATTACCGCGAGGATTCTCTGCGTGCTTTCATGGAAGGCGCGCAGACGGTCGACGGCGCGCTGTATGTCGCCTTGCAGGCGCGTCTGGTCGAACGGACTCAGCGGGCCGATATTCGTTCCGAACCATGCGTTGGCGATCGGCGGATGACCGACTTTCGCTATCGCGACGCCCGCCCTCTCGAGAACCCGGTCCACTTCCGCGATCTTCGAAGCGGACCAGTCGGCGGCG
>NZ_LUUM01000158.1:0-1216 GCF_001644125.1 Methylosinus sp. R-45379 | reverse complement strand
CCGCCTGTTCGATATGCTGCGGTCGGGTGACGTGCTGGTCGTGCGGTGGGTTGACCGGCTCGGGCGCAACTACCAGGACGTGACTGACACCATCCGCGAGTTCATGCGGCGCGGCGTCGTGGTGAAGACCGTCATCAATGGCCTCGTCTTCGACGGCGCGACGAAAGACCCTATGCAGCAAGCCGTGAGAGACGCCCTCATTGCGTTCATGGCCGCCACGGCACAGGCCCAAGCCGAGGCCACGAAGGAAGCCCAGCGCGCCGGGATAGACCACGCGAAGGCGAACAGCGAGGCCAGCAAGTATCGGGGCCGCAAGCCCAGCTACTCGCGGGAGCAGTTCGATACGGTTCGCGACATGCTCGGGCAGGGGACAGGCGTCGGCCCTGTGGCGGCCGTGACGGGCCTGACGAGGCAGACTGTCTACCGGATAAGGGACGATGCGGCGGCGGCCGAAGCGGCCCTTGCCGAGTGGGGGCTTTGACCGGCGGCGCGAATGTTTAGGCGCGCCTGTCTCAATCTGTGTTTTTTTGCGGATAGAACGTGCGCGGCGCAATAGGGACACTGAGCTTCGCGCACAATGTCATTTAGAACTCGCTGTATTTTTCGAACATGATGAAGTCTTTTCCAGATCTACCTACGCTATAGCCCCAATGCGCAGCGGCTTTTGCGATATAATTTCGCGCAGAGCCAGGCGCTAATTTTAGTTCTCTATCGACGTCGGTAAATTTAATTGCGCTCGTATTGGCTGAAAAACTGCGGCCACCCATCCAAGACTGAATAACGGACATGCAGTCATTCGGGTCGTCAATCAGGGCCTCGTCGTCTTTACTAATTTCGGCAGTCTTGCTACCCGCGGCGCGTGGCACCTCCCCGATTCTTTGAACAGCTTTTCTCACTCGGTTACAAGCTGCGCCGAGTGCCGCGACCATATTCCCGTCCTGCCTATCTGGTTCAAAAATGGCCGGAGTGATGCCAAGGAGGTCGGTCGGCAAATGGAGATCGTCGACTCCGCGCGGCACAATCATGAAGCAACGGTCGGCACCGAGTCTTCCAGCAAACAGGCCCATCTCAAACACGATATTGTCTCGGACCGTTTGCTTGGTCTGGTCTCGAAGGATTGTGACGTCGTCGGGCGCGAAAATGAAAAGGCCAAAATCGCTTTCGTCGAGCTGATCGATAAGCGACGCCAACGCGGTCCGAGAGGGTGTGAACACAC
>NZ_LUUM01000157.1:0-79424 GCF_001644125.1 Methylosinus sp. R-45379 | reverse complement strand
CGCGCCGGCTCTTTATCGCCCGGCTGTGACCGGTTCGCTACAGCCTATGGTTAACAAAAAGGACGCTCCGGCGTCCGGAGCGTCCTGTGAGAAGCGTCTTGGTGAGAAGCGCAGACGACTGCGCGCCGGCTCGTCAGCCCTTGCCGCGCGCCTGCTCGGCGGCGAGCGACATGCGCACCAGCTCCGAGAGGCTGCCGGCGTTCATCTTCAGCATCACATTGGCGCGATGGACCTCCACCGTGCGGACGCTGATGCCGAGCTCGCGGCCGATGACCTTATTGGGCATGCCGTGCAGCAGGCGCTCGAGCACCTCGCTCTCGCGCGCGGTGAGAGTCTGCAGCCGCGCCTCTATGGTCTGCGTCTCCGCTGCGCGGAACTGCTCCTCACGCTCATAGGCGAGCGCGAGACGCACGCAGGCGAGCAGCGCCTCATTGTCGAAGGGCTTCTCCAGAAAGTCGAAGGCGCCCTGCTTCATCGCCTGCACGGCGAGCGACACATCGGCATAGGCGGTGATGACGACGACCGGCAGTGACAAGCGCCGCGCCTTCATCGCCTCCAGCAGCTCTATGCCGGTCATCTCCGGCATGCGCGCATCCGTCACCACGCAGCCTGTGTCGCCCGGCTCCACCGACGCCAGAAGATGGCTGGCGCTCTCATGCGAGCGGACCCGAAAGCCGTCCGTCGACAGCAGAAGGCTGAGGGAATCACGAACGGCGTCGTCATCATCGACGATATGGATCGTGGCGTCTCGACTCGTCCTCTCCTGCGGAATAGAGCACATCCGCCGAGACATATCGTCGACGAGCGGACTCGTCAGCGGCGGCTGGACCATGTGCATCGCTCGTCTCGAGAGAAAAAGGCGGCGCATTCGCGCGCCGGAGCATGAAACGCGAAGCATTGCTGCGCATCGCGTGGCGGCGGACAGATCATCATCAAGAACCTCGGAATAACCAACCGCGGAAAAGCTCTGTGCTCGACCCATGCGCCGACTTTCGATCGGCGTGACCCGCGCTATAATCATTATTCGGGCGCTACAGAGATTGACAAACTGGGGAATACACGTACTCGGGAAACGCGCAGGTGCGAATCACGAACGCATGTTCGAACATTATTCACGCAGCGCGGCGCGGTGCGGTTTTTCGGCGCGCCATGGCGACGACGAGAGGCTTCTTCCATGCATGCCTGCTGATGGCGACGCTTCACGGAGCCTGCGCGCAAGAGATCGCGCGCACAGACCAAGAGGACTCGCGCGCAGACGATGACACACGCGCGCAATGGCTGCGGCAGATCGACGAAGCGCGCGAGCGCTATGACTCTTTCGCGTCGCGCGTCGTCGCCGATCTCGATCGCATCGCGGAGGCTCGCGCGGAACGCGAGGACGCGCGTCTCGACGATCCGACATTGCGGCGCGGCGACATTCTGGTCACGGCGACGGGCTTGCTGATGTTCAAAGGCTCCCGCAAATTTTTTCCCGATCTCTCCGATTTCGAGCCCATCGGCGAAGCGCGCGCGCGGCGCTCGGACCATGCCGCGACGCTGCTCGACATTTTGCGCGCCCACGCCCGCGCCGGCCGTCGCGGCGGTTGAGGCGATTGCTGCGGCGCGGCGGATTTCGTGCTACATAAGCTCCGTAACATCGCCACGCCGGCCTTGAACCGGACGCCGCGGAGAAGACCAATGTTCATTCAGACCGAATCCACGCCCAATCCCTCCACGCTGAAATTCCTGCCCGGCCGCCCCGTCCTCGCCGAAGGCGCGCGCGAGTTCCGCACGCCGGAGGCCGCCGCCGCCTCGCCGCTCGCCGGCGCGCTGCTCTCCATCGACGGCGTCGAGGCGGTGATGTTCGGCCCGGATTTCGTTTCCGTCACCAAGACCGACGCCGAATGGGCGCATCTGAAGCCGGCCATTCTCGGCACGATCATGGAGCATTTCAGCTCCGGCCAGCCGATCGTCATCGAGGGCGCCGAGGTTGCTCCCGCGGAATTCTTCGATCCTGCCGACGCCGAGACGGTGGCGCAGATCAAGGAGCTGATCGTGACGCGGGTGCGTCCAGCGGTCGCCAATGACGGCGGCGACATCACTTTCCGCGGCTTTCGCGACGGAACCGTCTATGTGGCGATGAAGGGGTCCTGCTCCGGCTGCCCCTCCTCCACTGCGACGCTCAAGAACGGCATAGAAAATATGCTGCGCCATTTCGTGCCCCAGGTCACGTCCGTGCAGCAGGTTTGAGAGGCCGCTTTGAAAGCCGCGCGAAACCCGTCATAATCCGCCGGCAATGAGAATCCTCGCCATCGACACGGCGCTTCCCGCCGTCTCCGCCTGCGTGCTCGATCTGGGCGCCGCCGACCCACTCGCCATCGAGACGGCGCCGATGGAGCGCGGCCACGCCGAGGAATTGCTGCCGCTCATCGAGCGCGTCGTCGCCGCGGCGGGCGGCGGCTTCGGCTCCATCGGACGGGTGGCGGTCACGGTCGGGCCGGGCTCCTTCACCGGCATCCGAATCGGGCTCGCGGCCGGACAGGCCATCGCCCTCGCCGTGAAGGCGCCCATCGTTGGCGTCTCCACTCTGGCGGCGCTGGCCGCGCCTTATGTTCTGCTCCCCTTCGACGGCGTGGTGGCGGCGGCGATCGACGCGCGCCATGGCCAGGTCTATGTGACCGCCTATGGGCCGGACGGCCGCACTCTTTTGTCGCCGCGCCGCGTCGGCGCCCATGAGGCGCTGCGCGCGCTCGGCTCCGGCCCGCTGCGGCTGATCGGCTCCGGCGCGCCGCTGCTGGCCGAGGAGGCCCGCCTCGCCGGCCTCGAGGCGGAGGTCGCCAGCCGCGCGCCGGCGCCCGATATCGCCTTTGTCGCCCGGCTCGGCCTCGTCGCCGATCCGGCGACCGCGCCGGCTCGCCCGCTCTATTTGAAGGCTCCCGACGCCAAGCCTCTGGAGCGCCCGCCACAAGAGCGACCGCTGCAAGACGCCCCGGCCGGCGCATGAGCTCCCGCGTCATGAGCCTGTTTTCGACCTTCTTCCCCAAGCCGCATTATGTGATCCGCCCCATCGGCGCCGATCACGCCTATGATTGCGCCAAGATTCACGCGGGCTCCTTCGCCTTCCCCTGGTCGAAGATCGATTTCGAGAGCCTTTTGACCGACCGCATCGTGCTCGCCGACGGCGCGATGAACGAGCGCCTGCTCAAGGACGAGATGGGCGGCATGGCGCTGTCCCGCCTGCTGCCGCCGGACGCCGAGATTCTGACCTTCGCCGTCGATCCGGCCCGCCGCGGCGCCGGACTCGGACGGGCGCTGCTCGCGGCGCATCTCGGCAATCTCGAGCGCGGCGGGGCGCGCCTCGTCTTCCTCGAGGTGGGCGAGGACAACGCCGCCGCGCTGAAGGTCTATGAGAAGCTGGGCTTCAAGACGATCGGCCGGCGCGAGAATTACTATCAGCGGCCCAATGGCGAGCGTCAGGCCGCGCTGACGATGCGCTGCGAGCTGTGATATCCGGCCAATAGCGCGCCGACGCTGTCACGAAACTGTCGTTCGCGCGTTAGAGACAGGGCCATGCCTTATCTGCGCGCGCTCGCTTTCGTCCTGGCGATGACCGGGGCCTTCGTCATCTTCGTCCCCATCCAATGGCTGGCGCGGAGACGGCGCTGGGAGCTGCGTCATAATATTCAGACCGGCTTTTGCCGGGTGATGTGCGCGATCATCGGCATAGATGTGCGCGAGCAGGGCCGGCTCGCGGGAGCGAGTCCGCGATTCGTCGTCGCCAATCACGTCTCCTGGACCGACATCATCGCCCTCGCCAGCCGCTATCCACTGGTCTTTCTGGCGAAGTCCGAGGTCTCCGCCTGGCCGGTGCTCGGCTTTCTGGCGCGGCTGCAGGGCACCGTCTTCGTCGAGCGCGGCAATCGACGGGCCATCCCCATCGTCAATGCGGCTCTGGCGGAGCGGCTGCGACAGGGTGACGATATCGTCGTCTTTGCGGAAGGCACGTCGAGCGACGGCGCCGGCGTGCTGAAATTCAACGCCTCGCATTTCGCCATGCTGAGCGAGCTCGCGGCCACGAACGCGGCCGCGCCCATGCTCGCCCCGGCCGCCATTCTCTACACGGAGCGAAACAGCGGGCTGGGCGACAGGCTCGATGTGGGCTGGTACGGGGATATGACTTTCCTCCCACATTTATGGAGTCTGATGAAGCGCGGCGGCGCCAAATGCTATATATTGTGGGGCGAGGCGGTGGACCCCGGCTCCGGCGACCGCAAGGCTCTCGCCGCCGCCACAGAGGCGCGCGTGCGAGAACTTCTGGCGACGGACGTTGCGGGCCGGGAAAGCGAGAGTAATATCGCCCCGGCGCGAGACCACGCCGCCCGTTGAGGAGAAACCGAGATTTCCGACGCCGCATCGAAGCCCGCGCCCGCCTCATCCCTCGAGCAAGCGCCGGGAGCCCTGGGAACCGCGAAAGCCTATGTGAAATCATATGGCTGTCAGATGAACGTCTATGACGCGACGCGCATGGCCGATCTGCTCGCGGCGCGCGGCTATGCGGAGGCCGCCGATGAGGACGACGCCGATCTCGTCGTGCTGAACACCTGCCATATTCGCGAGAAGGCGACGGAAAAGGTCTATTCCGAGCTCGGCCGCCTCGCCCGGGTGAAGAGCGAGCGCAGCGCCGAAGGCCGGGACTATCGAATCGTCGTCGCCGGCTGCGTCGCCCAGGCGGAGGGCGAGGAGGTGCTGCGCCGCCAGCGCGCGGTCGATCTCGTCGTCGGGCCGCAGAGCTATCACCGCCTTTCCGATCTTTTGACCCGCGCCGAGGCCGGCGAGCGCGTCGCCGAGACGGATTTCGCCGTCGCCGACAAGTTCGAGGCGCTGCGCCGCGCTGCGGCCGCGGGCAAGCGTGTGCGCGACGTCACCGCCTTCATCACGGCGCAGGAAGGATGCGACAAATTCTGCTCCTTCTGCGTGGTGCCGTACACGCGCGGCGCGGAAATGTCGCGCCGCCCCTCGGAGATCATCGAGGAGGCGGAGGCGCTGGCCGCGGCCGGCGTGCGCGAGCTGACCGTCATCGGCCAGAACGTCAACGCCTATAGCGGCTTGGACGAGAATGGCGCGCCCTGGTCCCTGCCCCGCCTGCTGGCGCGGCTGGAGTGTATCGAAGGCGTCACGCGGCTGCGCTACACCACGAGCCATCCGATCGACATGACGCAGGAGCTGATCGACGCCCATGCCGAGTTGCCGACGCTGGCGCCCTTCGTGCATCTTCCCGTGCAATCCGGCTCGAATCGCATTTTGAAGGCGATGAACCGACGCCATGACGCGAGCTTCTATCTGGACATCGTCGCGCGGCTGCGCGTGGCGCGGCCGGATATTGCGCTGTCTTCCGATTTCATTGTCGGCTTTCCCGGCGAGACCGACGCGGATTTCGAGGCGACGATGGAGCTCATTCGCGCCGTCGGATTCGCGTCCACTTTTTCGTTCAAATATTCGCCGCGCCCCGGCACGCCCGGCGCCGAGCGCGAGGATCAGATCGACGAGAGCGTCAAATCCGAGCGGCTCGCCATTCTCCAGGCGCTGGTCGAGGAGCAGCGGCAGGCGTTCAACGCCGCCACTGTGGGCCGCACGGTCGAGGTGTTGTTCGAGAAAGCCGGCCGGCACGAGGGTCAGATCGCCGGCAAGAGCCCCTATATGCAGCCCGTCCATGCGATGGGCGGCCTGGAGCTCATCGGAAAGACTCTGCCGGTGACGATCGTCGCCGCCGGCTCCAATTCGCTGGCCGGCGGCATCGTCGGCCGAACGAGCCTTGAAGCAGCGAGGGAGGCCGCCCTGTGACGCTCGACCGCGAGAGACGGGTCTTCGAACAGCCGGACGCGCCGCGTTCGGGCGAGCCGGAGGCGGAGATCACGCTCGCCTTCGAGGATAATCGTTACGCCTCGCTGGTTTTCGGCCTCTATGACCAGCATCTCGCCAAGATCGAGCGGCGCCTCGCCGTCTCCTGCTTCGCCAATGGCAATCATGTCACGCTCAAGGGCCGACCCGAGGGCTGCGAGCAGGCCCGCCGCGTGCTCGAAATTCTCTACGGCCGCGTGCAGCTCGGCCAGAAAGTGGGCCTCGGCGACGTGGATGGCGCGATACAGGAATCCGCCCGCCAGGGCAGCCTCTTTCCTGAGGCGGAGCCCGGCCGCGCCGTCTTCGAGCAGATTTCGACGCGCCGGCGTGGTCCGGTGCGGGCGCGAAACCTCGCCCAGGATCTCTATCTGCGGGCGCTGAAGCGCCATGAGCTGGTCTTCGCCGAAGGGCCGGCCGGCACGGGCAAGACTTGGCTCGCCGTCGGCCATGCGGTCTCGCTGCTCGAGCAGGGCGCGGTCGAGCGCATCATCCTCTCGCGCCCGGCGGTGGAGGCCGGCGAGCGCTTGGGCTTCCTGCCCGGCGACATGCGCGAGAAGGTCGATCCCTATCTCAGACCCATCTATGACGGCCTTCATGATTTCATGGACCCGCGCATGGTGGAGCGCGGCATTCAGACCGGCATGATAGAAGTGGCCCCGCTCGCCTTCATGCGCGGACGCACGCTCACCAAGGCATGCGTCTTGCTCGACGAAGCGCAGAACGCCACCTCCATGCAGATGAAAATGTTTCTCACCCGTCTCGGCGACGGATCGCGTATGATCGTCAATGGCGACCCGTCGCAGACCGATCTCCCGCCCGGCCAAAAATCCGGATTGAGCGAGGCGATCGCGCTGCTTTCCAATATAGAGGGCGTCGGAAGGGTGAAATTCGCCGAGGGCGATGTGGTGCGCCACGACCTCGTGCGGCAAATCGTCGGCGCCTATGAGGCTGCCGGGCGGGAGAAGGCGAAGCCTCGAGAATCATGAGCGTCGCGATCGACATTATCGTCACTGCGCCCTGCTGGGATCAGCAGGCCGGCCTCGACGAGCTGACGCAGAGTACCGTGCGCGAGTGCGTCGCCCAGACGGCGGCGCCGCTCGCGCCGGACTGCGAGCTGAGCGTCAACTTCACCGATGACGCCACCATCCGCGAATTGAACGCGCAATGGCGCGGCATCGACAAGCCCACCAATGTGCTCTCCTTCGAGACGCCCGGCCCGCTCGCGCGCCGCATGGCGCTCGGCGATATCGTCATCGCGCATGAGACGGTCGCGCGCGAGGCGACGGAGCAGGACAAGAGCTTCGAGGCGCATCTCACGCATTTGCTCATTCATGGATTTCTGCATCTGATCGGCTACGACCATCAAACTCCACGGGAGGCCGAAGAGATGGAGGCGCTGGAGCGCCGCATAGCGGCGGCGCTCGGCCTCAATGATCCTTACGAAGGCTCCGAGCCCGTGGCGGAAGCTTCATCCAAAGGAAAATCGAACGGCGATGTCTAGGACGGATAATGGCGAGCACGCGGCCACGAGGCGCGAGCAGCGAAGCGGCATCGTCGATCGGCTGCGCGCGCTCATCGGGCTGGGCTCGCCCTCGGTGCGCGAGGACATAGAGGAGGCGCTGGAAGGCGCCGCCGGCGATGTGACGCCGCATGAGCGCGTGCTGCTGAAGAATGTGCTGGCCCTGCATGATCTGCGCGTCGCCGACGCGATGATCCCGCGCGCCGATATCGTCGCCGTCGCGCAGGACGCGACTCTCGGCGAGACGCTTGCGCTGTTCCGCAACGCCGGCCATTCCCGCCTGCCCGTCTATGGCGACACGCTCGATGATCCGCGCGGCATGATCCATATTCGCGATTTCGTCGATTATCTCGCCTCGCTCGCCGAGCGCGCCGAGCCTGTGACGGCGGAAGCGCCGGCGCCGAGCGAGCATGCGCCGACTGTCTCCCTCGCCGCGATCGATTTTTCCGCGGAGCTCTCCACCATCACCGTGCTGAAGCCGGTGCTCTATGTGCCGCCCTCCATGCCGGCGCTCGATCTTCTGGTGAAGATGCAGGCGACGCGCACGCATCTCGCGCTCGTCATCGACGAATATGGCGGCACGCATGGTCTCGTCACGATGGAGGACATCGTCGAGATGATCGTCGGCGACATTGAGGACGAGCATGACGTCGATGAGGAGCCGCGCATCGAGACCGTTTCCGACGGCGTGTTTCTCATCGACGCGAAAGCAGATCTCGAGGAAGTGTCGCAGCGGCTCGGCGTCGATTTCACGCCCGAGGACGACGGCGCCGAAGTGACCACGCTCGGCGGCCTCGTCGCCTCGCTCGCCGGCCATGTGCCGATGCGTGGCGAGATCGTGCCCGCGCCGGTGGAAGGCTGGGAATTCGAGATCGTCGAAGCCGATCCGCGCCGCGTCGCGCGCCTGCTGGTGCACGCGCCGAAATAGGCTTCTCCCGCGAAAACGCTACCCGATCCGTTTGGATCGGATAGCGTTCGCATTCTAGGCTTCTGTGACGCGCGTCAGGCGTGGCGCGCAGGACGCAACGCGACGATCGTCGAGCAGACCAGCGCCGCGGCCCAGAGGCCGAAGAAGGCGCAGGCGTTGATGGCGAAGATGCGCGCGACGCTGGCGAGCGCATAATGCGAGACATCGCCGCCCACAGCGCGGGTGATGGCGAAGAGCGCGCCCTCATAAACGAGAAAGCTCGCGGCGAGCGCGGCGAAGGGCGCGCCGGCGCCGACAGCAAAGCGCGCGGCGAAACGCGCGGTCTCGCAACAGATGAGCGCGATGATTCCGAGCGCGCCGCCCCAGGCGAGCGTCTCGAATTCCAATGGATAATGCAGCATGGTGAAGCCGACGAGCTGATTGGCGAACCAGATCGCCGCCGTCAGCGCCAGCGCATTGCGCCGCGCGCTGGTGAGCGCCGCAATGGCGGCGAAGCCCGCGAGCGGCGCCGCGCAAGCGAAAGCCAGCGAGAAGAAGGCGCCGACGAGAATGAGCGCGCCGCTCCAGAGCAGATTGCGCTCATCGATGATGGGAAGTGAAAACCTTGTCATGCGATGCTCCTTTTTTTACGAGCCGGGCCGGACGCCCTGCTCTGCCGAAGATCAATGCCGAAGATCAATGCGCGGGCCGATCGAGCGGATCGGGCTCGACGAGACCGAGCCAGCGCGCCCGCAGCGCATCCCACAATGCGAGCCGCGACCAATCGGGCTCACGCAGAATTTTCTCCGTCTCTGGATGCAGAAACGGATTGGGCAAGAGCACGGCGAGCTGTTGCTCATCCGCGCCATTGAACAATTGCAGGCTCCAGGACATTGGAACGCATGTCCCCGAGAAGCGCCGATGCAGCTCCGCGCGCGCCGTGCGCCTGTGCTGCGCGAGAGCAGGCGGCGTCGGCCGGCTGCGCGGTCCTTTCGTCTCGCCGATGCAGACATGAAAATGCGTCTGCCCGAAAGCGATGGTGAGATAGCCATCGAGAAGACCTATGCGCGTCGGCGCATGATCGACATGTATCTCGAATGCCGCGCCTTGAATGATCGGCCCGAACACGATCTCGCGCCAATGATTGTCGAAGAGATCACGCAAGAGCGCTTCGAGGCTCTGCGCGTCGGTCGGCAGAGCGAAGACATCGACCGGCGTTCCATCCGGCTCCATGCGCCGTTGCGGCGTCGCATCCGTCATTGGTTCATTCTCCCTGAAGCCTCGTCACCAGCTGAACTTCACGCCGCCATAAATGGAGCGTCTTGCCGTTCCGTAATCATAGACTTCCTCATAGCGCGCATCGTTGACGTTCTCGATCCGCGCGAACACAGACATGCGCTCGTCGATCTTGTAATCGGCGAAGAGATCGAGCTTTGCGTAAGGCGCGAGCGTCACGCGCTGCGAGAAAATATAGTCGTAATCGGGGTTCGGCCCCACGAAGGTGAGGCGCGCCTCGAGCTCCAGCCCTGCGATCCCCGTGTAGATGAGGGAGCCCGTCGCCTTGTCGCGCGGCCGACGGAACAGGCTGCGCTGCGTCGTCAGATTTTCCGCGGCGAGATGCGTGTAGCTCGCGCGCAAGCGCCATTCGCCAGGAACGACAATCGCCTCGCCGGAAAATTCGACGCCTTTCGTGCGCGCGCGACCGACGTTGTAATAGCAGCCGAAAGCCTGTGTCGCAGCGCAGCTCGGCGCGCGGCCGAATTCGATGAGATCGCGAAAGCGATTTTCGAACAGCGACAGAGACGCGTAGAGACGCTCGCCGAACAAGGATTGATCGACGCCGACGTCATAGCCGACGCTCGTTTCCGGCGCGAGCGTCGGATCACCATATTGGCTGAAGCGCTGATAGAGCGAGGCGACGCGCGCGCCCGTTCCAGCGCTGCCGCGCAATTTGGTCCCCGTCTCCTCGAGGCGATAGGCGGCGGTGGCGCGCCATGTCGCGAATGTGCGGTTCTGATCCACAGCGTCGATGCGGCCGCCATAGGAGAGATCGACGCGCTCGAGCAAGGTGAGCTTATGCTGCGCGAAGCCCGAATGCGTCGTCTGCGCAGCTTCGATCGGCGTGAATGTGGTCGGCGGAACCGGGTCCTGCGACGTGCGCACGGACTCCGTCTCATTGCGCGCGCCGAAGGTCAGCAGGCCGAAGCCGCCGAGCGTGAGATCGCCCTGATATTCGAAGCCGCGCCGCGCGCCGCGATAGCCACGCCGGCAATTGTAGGAATTATAGCTGCCGTCATAGCAGGAGCGCGCCTGCCACACGTCTCTGCTCGTCGCATTGGCGAAGAGGGTAAAGCGATTGTGCAGAGCGCGATCGAACATATCGGCGTCGATGCGCGCAAAACCCTGCGCGAATGTCGCATGCTGATGGTTCTGCGGATCGAAAACATCCACGGCGGAGAAAGAATAGGGATTGTCGAAGCGGATCGCGCTGTCATAGCCGTAGAAGCCGGCTTCGACCGAGACATCCTCATTCACGCGATAACCGAGGCGCGCGCTGGCGCCGCCTTTTCTGGTCGGATCATTGGGCGGCAGAGGCGGCAGAGGCGTCTTGCCGTCGCCGATCGTCAGCGGCCGCGTGATGCGATAGCCATAGCGCGGATGGCCGTCGATCGTCAGCGCATCGATCGCGAATGCGTACCACAAGCGATCCTCGCTTCCCGAGACGCGCGCGCGCAAATGTCCGGTTCCATAGGAGCCGCCTTCCAGGGAGAGAGACGCGCGCGGCCGCCCCTCGCCTTTGCGCGTGACGATGTGAATGACGCCGCCCATCGCGTCGGAGCCATAGAGCGCCGATTGCGGGCCGCGCAGCACCTCTATGCGTTCTATGTCCGTGGCGACGAGGCCGCCGAGATCGACGGAGCCATCGGTGGAGGACGGATCGCCGATGCGCACGCCATCGACGAGGACGAGCGTCTGGCCTGGCGTCGCGCCACGCAGAAAGACGGAGGTCTGCGCGCCGGGGCCGCCGGTCTCATAGAGATCGAGGCCCGGCGCGCCGCGCAGCGCCTCGGTGAGGCCGGTCGCGCCGCGCTTCTCGATCTGCGCGGACGGGATCACAGTGACGGCGGAGGAGGATTTGTCGACGCGCTCCTCGACGCGATCGGCAGAGACGATGGTCGCCGCGCCGATCTCGACCGTGGGCAGCGCCTCCTGCCCAGCTGCGGAAGCGGGAAGGAGAAGTGAGACGAAAACGAGCGCAATATGAGAAACGGCGCCCGCAAGGGCGGCCCGATGGGACAGGGAGGACATTGCCGGAAGACTCGCAGCAGACGTGGGCCGTCACTGCGAAAGGTCGCGGCCCTCTCGCGCTATGCGAAAAGGGTCTCGGCCGCCTCGGTGCACCCCGCCCGACGCTATCGCGCGTGACCACGACTGATGGCAGGTCTCCTGGCTCGCGGGTCAGCGCCTTCGGATCGCCTTCCCGGAGCGTCTGCTCCAGTGGCTCGTTTGATCCTCGGCTCGCCGCTCACAGTTGCGGGGGCAGCCGCGGCTTCGCGCCGTCGCCGGCGCTCACCGCATTCCCTTTTGATCCCTCGGAAGGGAACCATCCCTTTCAATAGAGCCGCGCAGCGCCGCCCTGTCAAGCGCCTGTCCGCATGTTCGGAACGAAGCCTCGCGCGGCGCGTTGGGACTGCGGCGGCGGGTCTCGTCCCGGGTCTCTCGCCCCATGGAAAATTCGATTCGAATTTCGGAGAAGATAAATGAGCGCCATTCACCTCGTCGCCACCAATGACCTGCCGCGCGCCAAAGTCGGCGGCGTGGACGATCCGAGCGTGCGCTGGGCGGGCGCCTTCGCCTCCTGCGGCGAGCATGGCGCCACGCAATCGTCGACCATCGTCTATGAGATCGAGCCCGGCGGACGGCTCGGCTGGCACACGGACGCCACCGAGGAGACGCAATATATTCTCGGCGGCTCCGGCGAATTGCGCGCCGAGGGCGGCGTCACCCATCATGTGCGACCGGGCGACGTCTTCGTCATTCCGACTCCGCTGCGGCATGATCTCGTCAACACGGGAGAGGAAACGCTGCGCGCCGTCGCCTTCTTCGCGGCTCCGATGTTCACGCAGCGTTTCGACAATGTGATGATCGCGCCCGACGTGCATGTGCTGGGCACGCCGAACCGCGAGGGCTGAACGCCTCACATATTGCCGAGGCAGACATATTTGATCTCGAGATAGCTCTCTATGCCGTATTTGGAGCCCTCGCGTCCCATGCCCGACTGTTTCACGCCGCCGAAAGGCGCGGCCTCGCTCGACATGAGCGACTCATTGACGCCGACCATGCCGAATTCGAGCGACTCTGCGACGCGGAACACGCGCGCTATGTCGCGGCTGTAGAAATAGGCGGCGAGGCCGTAATGCGTCGAATTGGCGAGGCGGATCGCCTCCGCTTCATCCTCGAAGGTGGTGATCGCGGCGACGGGGCCGAAGATCTCCTCCTCGAAGATCTGCATATCCGGCCGCGCATCGAAGAGCACGGTCGGCGCGTAGAAATTGCCGCCGAGCTCGTGGCGTCCGCCGCCGGTCAGCACTTTCGCGCCGCGCGCGCGGGCGTCGGCGACGAGACGCTCGACCTTCTCGACCGCAGCTTCCTCGATCAGCGGGCCGATGACGACGCCGGGCTCGACGCCGCGCCCGACCTTCAGCTTCGAGACCGCCTCGACGAGCTTGGCGCCGAAGGCCTCCGCCACATCCTTCTGCACGAGGAAGCGATTGGCGCAGACGCAGGTCTGGCCGCTGTTGCGATATTTTGTCGCGAGCGCGCCCTTCACCGCGAGATCGACATCGGCGTCGGCAAAGACGATGAAAGGCGCGTTGCCGCCGAGCTCCATCGAGCACTTCTGCACATTCTCCGCCGCCTGGCGCAGAAGAATTTTCCCCACTTCTGTCGAGCCGGTGAAGGTGATCTTGCGCACGGTCGGATTGGAGGTCAGCTCCACGCCGACGCTGGCGGGGTCATTCGTCGTCACCACATTGAGCACGCCGTCCGGCACGCCGGCGCGCTGGGCGATCTCGGCGAGCGCTATGGCCGAGAGCGGCGTCAGCTCGGCAGGCTTCACCACCATGGTGCAGCCGGCGGCGAGCGCCGCGCCAGCCTTGCGCGCGATCATGGCGGAAGGGAAGTTCCAGGGCGTGATCGCGGCGGTGACGCCGATCGCCTGCTTGAACACGAGAATGCGCTTCTCGCGCGCCTGCTGTGGAATCACATCGCCATAGACGCGGCGCCCCTCCTCCGCGAACCAGTCGAAATAGGCGGCGGCATAAGCGATCTCGCCGCGCGCCTCGGCGATCGGCTTGCCCTGCTCCGCGGTGATGATCTGCGCGAGGCGCTCCTGATCGGCGAGCAGCAAATCATGCAGGCGCCGCAATATTTGCGCGCGCTCCTTGGCGAGCTTGCCGCGCCAGCCGGGCAGCGCGCGCTCGGCGGCCTCGATCGCTCGGCGCGTCTCGGCCGCGCCCATGTCCGGGACCTCGGCCAATACCGCGCCCGTAGCCGGATCGCGAACGGCGAAGGTCGCGCCATTGTCGGCGGCGACGAAGGCGCCGTCGATGAAGGCCTGGTGGCGGAACGGGCGGGGCTCTCTGGTCATCTCGGCTGCGCTCCCGACGCGATACGAAAGGGGCCATCGAATACGGCGCCTTGGCCAGCGGACACAACATTTAGCTTCCGCAAATCGCGCGGGAGAGGCCCGCCCGCGGTCCCGCTGCCTGAAAAGCGGCGCTTTCCGGGCCTATCCGGCGCGCTGCCGCGAAAGGCGGAACCGCAGCCCCGGCTCGCGCGTCATATGGGAAGCAACTGCAATCTCATATGGCTTCATCCCGAAAATCCGACATAATCGCGGGATTCGCGTAAGCCGCCGCGCTCGCGCCAGTCATGACGCCCCGAAAGCGAGATCACCTTGGCTGAAACACGCAATTTTCTTCCCGTGACGCGCCGCCGGGCGCTCGCCGCCCTCTCGAGCCTCGCAGGGCTGGCCCTGCCGGGATGGGCTGTGCGCCCCGCCCTCGCCGAAGCTGCGCCGGGCGAGACCGAGAGCCATGGGCTCTCCATTTTCGGCGAGCTCGCCGAGCCGGCGGATTTTCCGCATTTCGCCTATGTGAACCCCAAGGCGCCCAAGGGCGGAACGCTGGTGATGGAGCCGCCGCCGCCCGAGAAGAACAGCTATGATTCGCTCAACCCGTATATTTTGCGCGGCAATCCGGCCGCGGGCGTCGGGCTCATCTATGACACGCTGATGGCCGGCAGCCTGGACGAGCGCGACGCGCTCTATGGGCTCGTCGCGAAAAAGGTGCGCATCTCCGCCGACAAGCTCACCTATACGTTCTTCCTGCGCAAGGAGGCGCGATTTCACGACGGCTCGCCGCTCACCGCCCATGACGTCGCCTTCTCGCTCGACATTCTGAAGGCGGAAGGCCATCCGATGATCGCGCAATCGATGCGCGATCTCGTCAGCGCCAAGGCCGAGGCGGATGACGTGCTGGTGGTGAAATTCGCGCCCGGCCGCGCGCGCGATCTGCCGATCATCGTCGCCAGTCAGCCGATTTTCTCCAAGGCCTATTACACCAAGCACAAGTTCAACGAGACGACGCTCGAGCCGCCGCTCGGCTCCTCCTCCTATAAGATCGGCGCGGTCGACCCGGGCCGCTTCATCGCATTCCAGCGCGTGCCGGACTATTGGGCGAAGGATTTGCCGGTCAATGTCGGCCAAGCCAATTTCGACGCGATACGCTTCGATTATTACGGCGACCGCAATGTCGCTTTCGAGGCTTTCAAGGCCGGCGCCTTCACCGTGCATGAGGAATACACCTCGGCCATTTGGGCGACGGGCTATGATTTCCCCGCCTTTCGCGACGGCCGTGTGAAGCGCGAGGAAATTCCCGATTACAACATATCGGGAACGCAGGGCTGGTTCATGAACATCCGCCGGCCGGTGTTCAGCGATCCGCGCGTGCGCAAGGCGCTCGGCTATGCATTCGATTACGAATGGACCAACCATAATCTCATGTACGACTCGTATAAGCGTACGAGCTCCTATTTCGAGAATTCCGATCTCGAGGCCGTCGGCGTTCCGACGCCGGCCGAGCTCGCTCTGCTGGAACCGTTCCGCGATCGCCTGCCCAGGGAAGTCTTCGAGGCGCCGTTTCAGCCGCCGGTGTCGGACGGCTCTGGACAGGATCGTAATCTGCTGCGCAAGGCCGTCGATCTCTTGACCGAGGCCGGCTGCACGCGCAAGGACGGCCTGCTGCGCCTGCCCGACGGCAAGCCGCTCGAATTCGAGTTTCTCTACAATACCAGCATGTTCGAGCGGCACACGCAGCCCTTCATCAAGAATTTGAAGCTGATCGGCGTCAACGCCCGCATGCGCATCGTGGACGCCGCGCAATACAAGTCGCGCCTCGACGATCACGACTATGACGTCATCATGGAGCGCGTGCGCATCGCCTATTCGCCGGGCGAGGAGTTGCGCATCATGTTCAGCTCCGAGGCGGCGCGCACCAAGGGCTCGCAAAATGTCATCGGCGTCGCCGATCCGGTCGTCGACGCTCTGATCGAGAAGGCGCTGGTCGCCACCTCGCGCGAGGAGCTGGCCGCCATCTGCCGCGCGCTCGATCGCGTGCTGATCGCCGGCCAATATTGGATTCCGCATTACTACAAGCCGACGCATTGGATCGCCCATTGGGACGTGTTCGGCCGCCCGGAGCGCTATCCGCGCTTCGACACGGGCATAGCCGCGACATGGTGGTGGGACGACGCCAAGGCGCGCAAGATCAACTATGCGGGGCGCTGAACCAATATGGCAGCCTATATTCTACGACGCCTGCTGCTGATGATCCCGACGATCCTCGGCATCATGCTCATCTCCTTCGCCATTGTGCAATTCGCGCCGGGCGGCCCTGTCGAGCGCGTCATCGCGCAGCTGCAGGGCTACGACATGGGCGCGACCTCGCGCTTCTCCGGCGGCGGCGGCGATGTCGGCCGGGGCGGCGCGGCGACGCCGGGCGCCGGCGCGGAAGGCGCCTCCAAATATCGCGGCGCGCAGGGGCTCGATCCCAAATTCATCGCAGAGCTGGAAAAGCAGTTCGGCTTCGACAAGCCGGCCTGGGAACGCTTCCTGCTGATGGTGAAGAATTACGCCGTCTTCGACTTCGGCCGCAGCTATTTCCGTGACGAGAGCGTGCTGAAGCTCATCGGAGAGAAGCTGCCCGTCTCAATGTCGCTCGGCCTATGGATGACGCTCATCTCCTATTCCGTCTCCATTCCGCTCGGCATCGCCAAAGCGGTGCGCGACGGCGAGCGCTTCGACTCCTGGACCTCCAATCTCGTCATCATCGGCTATGCGATCCCGAGCTTCCTCTTCGCAATGCTGCTCATCGTGCTTTTCGCCGGCGGCTCCTTCTGGCAGATATTCCCGCTACGCGGCCTTGTGTCGGAGAACTTCTCGGAGCTGTCGCTCATCGGCAAGGCAGGCGATTATCTATGGCACATCTGCCTGCCGGTGCTCGCCATGACGCTCGGCGCCTTCGCGACGCAGACCTTTTTGACTAAGAATTCCTTCCTCGACGAGATCCGCAAGCAATATGTGCAGACGGCGCGGATGAAGGGCCTCACCGAGAATCGCGTGCTCTATGGTCATGTGTTCCGCAACGCCATGCTCATCGTCGTCTCCGGCTTTCCGGGCGCCTTCGTGCACGCCTTCTTGACCGGCTCCGTGCTGATCGAGACCATCTTCTCGCTCGACGGGCTCGGCTATCTCTCCTACGAATCCATCGTCAATCGCGATTATCCGGTGGTGTTCGCCAATCTCTATATTTTCGCGCTGCTGGGCCTCGTGGTGAATCTCCTCTCCGACCTCACCTACACATGGATCGATCCGCGCATCGATTTCGAGACGCGCGAGGTCTGACCGATGAACGAGACCAGCATCCCTGCCCCGACGATGAAGCTCGCGCCGGAAATTCCCGGCGGCGGGCTGTTTCACCTGCGGCCGATCGATCGCCGCCGGCTGCAGAATTTCAAGGCCAATTCCAGAGGCTATTGGTCCTTCTGGCTGTTCATGACCCTGTTTCTGCTTTCGCTGGCGTCGAATGTCATCGCCAATGACAAGCCCGTCCTCGCCTATTACAAGGGCGAGCCGCTCTTCCCCATCTTCAAGGATTATCCGGAAGAGAAATTCGGCGGCTTTCTCGCGCGTACAGATTATCGCGATCCGACGATCGAGAAAGAGATCGAGGCCAATGGCTGGATGATCTGGCCGCCTGTTCGCTACTCCTACGACACGCATAATCTCGATCTGCCGACGCCCGCGCCTTCGCCGCCGACCTGGCTGCTCTCCAAGGCGCAATGCGAGGCCGCCGCGGCCAAGAAGCTCGGGCCGGACAAAGCGCATCTCGGCTGCTCGGCGATCGAATGGAACTGGCTGGGCACCGACGATCAAGGCCGCGACGTCGTCGCGCGTCTGCTCTATGGTTTCCGACTATCGGTGCTGTTCGGCCTCATTCTGGCGAGCATCTCCTCGATCGTCGGCGTCGCCGCAGGCGCTGTGCAGGGCTTTTTCGGAGGGTGGGTCGATCTCGTCTTCCAGCGCTTCATCGAGGTGTGGTCGTCGCTGCCGCAACTCTATCTGCTCATCATCGTCTCCTCCTTTCTCGCGCCGGGCTTCTTCGTGCTGCTCGGCATATTGCTGCTGTTCTCCTGGGTGTCGCTCGTGCATGTGGTGCGCGCGGAATTTCTGCGCGCGCGCAATTTCGAATATGTGAATGCGGCGCGCGCGCTCGGCCTCTCCAATTTTCGCATCATCACGCGCCATCTCCTGCCCAACGCCACGGTCGCGACCTTGACCTTCCTGCCCTTCGTGCTCAATTCCTCGATCACGACGCTGACCTCGCTGGACTTCTTAGGGTTTGGCCTGCCGCCGGGCTCGCCATCGCTCGGCGAATTGCTGCTGCAAGGCAAATCCAACCTCCAGGCGCCCTGGCTCGGCCTCACCGGCTTCGTCATCATCGCGCTGATGCTCTCGCTTCTGGTGTTCATCGGCGAAGCGGTGCGCGACGCCTTCGACCCGCGAAAGACCTTCCGGTGAACGATCGCATGGGCTCCTCTCCCCTCCTCGACGTCCGCGACCTCTCCATCGCCTTCTCGCAAGGCGGCAAGGAGACGCTCGCGGTCGACAAAGTCTCCTTCTCGGTCGAGCGCGGGCGCACGCTGGCGCTCGTCGGCGAGTCGGGCTCCGGCAAATCCATCACCGCGCTCTCCATCGTGCGGCTGCTGCCGCCGTCGGCGATTCATCCGTCGGGAAGCATCGACTTTTCCGGCGAGGATATTCTGAAGCTCTCGGACGCCAAGCTGCGCGCCATTCGCGGCGCGAAGATCACCATGGTCTTCCAGGAGCCGATGACCTCGCTCAATCCGCTGCAGACGATCGAGCAGCAGATCGGCGAAATCCTCGAGCTGCATGGCGCGCGCGGCGCGGAAAAAATCCGCGCCCGCGTCGTGGAGCTGCTCGGCGAGGTCGGCATTCCGAATCCGTCCGAGCGTCTCACCGCTTTTCCGCATCAATTATCGGGCGGCCAGCGCCAGCGCGTAATGATCGCCATGGCGCTCGCCAATCGGCCGGACCTGCTCATCGCCGACGAGCCGACGACGGCGCTCGACGTGACCGTGCAGGCGCAGATTCTCGCTCTGCTGGAGCGCGTGCAGAAGACCTATGGCATGGCCATGCTCTTCATCACCCATGATCTCGGCCTGGTGCGGCGCTTCGCCGACGATGTCTGCGTGATGCAGCACGGCCGTATCGTCGAGAAGGGCGATGTCGAGAAAGTCTTCTCCGCGCCCGAGCACCCGTACACCAAGGCGTTGCTCGCCGCCGAGCCCAAAGGCGCGCCGCCGGTGGAGGATGAGAACGAGCCCGTTCTCGTCGCCGCCAATGATCTCAAGGTCTGGTTTCCGATCAAGCGCGGCTTCCTGCGCCGCACGGTCGGGCATATCAAGGCGGTGGACGGCGTCACCCTCGCGGTGCGCCGCGGCTCGACGGTCGGCGTCGTCGGCGAATCGGGCTCCGGCAAGACGACGCTCGGCCTCGCGCTCTTGCGACTCATCCGCTCGGAGGGGCCGATCCTCTATCTCGGCGAGCGCATAGACGCGAAGTCGGTCGCAGAAATGCGCCCGCTGCGCCGCGACATGCAGATCGTCTTCCAGGACCCTTATGGCTCGCTGTCGCCGCGCATGTCGGTCGCCGAGATCGTCGCCGAGGGCCTCGGCGTGCAGATGAAGGGCCTCTCCTTCGAGGAGACGCGCGAGATCGTCGCCAAGGCGCTGGCCGAGACGGGGCTCGACCCCGCCATGATGGATCGCTATCCGCATGAATTCTCGGGCGGTCAGCGCCAGCGCGTCGCCATCGCGCGCGCCATTGTGCTCAAGCCGAAATTCATCGTGCTCGACGAGCCGACCTCGGCGCTCGACATGTCCGTGCAGGCGCAAATCGTCGATCTGCTGCGCGAATTGCAGGCCAAGCACAGCCTCGCCTATCTCTTCATCAGCCATGATCTCAAAGTGGTGAAGTCGCTCGCCGCGCATCTCATCGTGATGCGCCACGGCAGGGTGGTGGAGGAAGGCCCGGCGGTGGACGTCTTCGCGGCGCCCAAGAGCGACTATACCCGCGCTCTCTTCGCCGCCGCCTTCCGCATAGAGGCCGAGCCGCATCAGGGCGATTGAGCCGATGAGAGCGTCGCACGCAAAAGCCCTGCGCGCACTTGCGGCGAAGCCGCCGCTTCGTCACACTCGGCAGCGACGATTCGAATTCTTTCGAGGCTATTCATGAGCACGCGCGCAAGGGACGCCGCCGATATCATCGGCGCGCGCAATCCTCTGGGGCCAATCGAAACCGCGGTCGTGCTCGGACGCGAATTTCTCGCCGCCGCCGATATTGGCGAGCAGGCGGTCGCCATTGCCTATTCCGAGCTGCCGGGCTTTCCTGATATCGAGGGCGGCGAGGTCGTGATCGGCCTCGTCGAAGGCGCGCCCATGCTGTTCCTCAAGGGCCGCTCGGAATTCTACGACAGCGGCGATCCCAGCCTGATGTCCTCGCCGATCGAGACATTGACGCTTTTGAATGTGCGGGCTCTGCTCTCCACCGGCCTCGCCACCTCCGCCAACGCCGATTTTCAGCCCTCCTCCATTCTTTCCGTGACCGATCACATCAATTTCAGCGGCCTCAACCCGCTCATCGGCGCCGCGGGCCAGAATTTCGTGAATATGAACGGCGCCTATGACAAAAGGCTGCTGCGACGCCTCAAGCAGGCGAGCGCCGGCGCCGGGGTGACGCTGCATGAAGGCGTCTTCATGTGGTTCTCCGGCCCGAGCTATGAGACGCCAGCGGAAGCCAAGATGGCCCGCATGCTCGGCGCCGACGCGCTCGGCGTGTCGATTGCGCCAGAAGCGATACTCGCCAAGCGCTTCGCTCTGCCTTTCACGGCCATGGCGGTCATCTCGGATTATGCGACGGGCTTTGCCGGCGGCAATCCGACCTATGATCCGAGCCGCGCCTCCGGCGTCATCGCCCTGCGGCGCCTGCTGCGCGCCTATCAAAAAGTAAAATAGCGGCCGCACATATCCGAGCGCGGCGTCACGGCCCCGCCGGCCGCCGGAAGGCGAGCACATTGGCGTCCAGCAGTTGCACGGTTTCGCCGCGCTGATTGGACGTCACGACGCGCATCTTCACCATTCCGCGATCGTCGCGTGATTTCGAGGGCAAGATACGCAGGATCGTCGCCTCGACGCTCAGTAGATCGCCCGGCAGCACAGGCCTCAGCCACTCGACCTTGCCGCCGACGCCGATCAGCCCTCCAGAAAAAGACGCGCATTGCGTCAGCAGCCGCATGGTGAGCGAGGCCGTGTGCCAGCCGCTGGCCACCAGACCGCCGAACAGACTGTCCTTCGCCGCCGTCTCGTCGAGATGAAAGGGCTGCGGGTCGAATTTGGCCGCGAAGGCTTTGATCTCCTCCGTCGTGACCTCGACCGGCCCGCCGCGAAAGCGCTGATCGACGAAGAGGTCCTCAAGATAGAGCGGCTCGGGCATTGTCGTCACTCGAAGATTCGCCGCACGCTCGTCACCGCCGAGCCAGACGCCAAAATCCGCTCCCGCGCCGGCGCGAAGGGCTCGCTGACGACCTGCAGATGAAAGGCGTTGGCGTGCAGCAGGCGCTCCGCGTCCTGCATTATGCCGACATGGCCTTTCCAAAAAACGAGATCGCCGCGCCGCATCGGCTCGCCTTCGGCGAGCGCGCGGCCGAGCGATGTCTCCTGCAAATCCGTGTCGCGCGGCGCCTCTATCCCGGCCAGCGCGAGCGAGCTCTGCACCAGGCCAGAGCAATCGACGCCGAGCCAGCTCTTGCCGCCCCAAAGATAGGGCGCGCCGATGAGGCTCTCCGCCACGGCGACGAAATCCGCAACGCGCGCCGCGCGCGGCGTCAGATGCGTGCGATAGATGAAGCCGCCGCCGGCCTCGATGAGAAATTTGTCGCGCTCGCCGATGATCTCCACTTCGGCGCCGAGCGGCAGAGCGAGCAAGGGCGGATCCTTGATCTCCGCTCGCGGAAAAATGAAGGTGCGGGGCACGCTGACGCGATGCGTCGGCGTCTCTATGCGGCTCCAGAGCACATTGGCGGCGATCCAGCCGACATAGGAGTCGCGCTCGAGCTGCACCCAGGACCAGCCCTCCTCATCGTCATAGACGACGACTGTCTCGCCATAGAGCGCCTGCGTGTCGAGCCGCGCATCCGGCCGCGGCTCGCGCTTCAGATCGGCGACGCCTTCCTTCACCTGCATGCGGCGCCCATCGACGAAGCGCGCCGCCTCGACCTTGCCCTCGAGGTGGCGTGCAGCGAGATCGGGCCGCGCCGGCGTCAGCCTTTTGTCGAAGCTCTCGCTCATGTCTTGACGCTCCAACGCGCGGCGCGCTCCTCGATCAGGCCGGCGAGGAGCCGCGCCGTCTGAATCTCGCCGCCCTCCGGCCGGCCCGGCTTGGCGGAAGGAGTCCAGGCGAAGAGATCGAAATGCGCCCATTTCTCGGGCTTGGTCACGAAGCGGCGCAGGAACAGCGCCGCGGTGATCGAGCCCGCATGT
Source organism: Methylosinus sp. R-45379 (assembly GCF_001644125.1). Taxonomy (NCBI): domain Bacteria; kingdom Pseudomonadati; phylum Pseudomonadota; class Alphaproteobacteria; order Hyphomicrobiales; family Methylocystaceae; genus Methylosinus; species Methylosinus sp. R-45379. The sequence continues at coordinate 56,940 of NZ_LUUM01000157.1, read as the reverse complement.
CCGCTCGACGACACATTCACGATGTTGGACGCCTTGCCGTCGAGCTGCGAATCATAGGGCTCCCACAATGGCAGCCGCCACACCGGATCACCGAGCTTGCGGCCATAGGTCTCGATCTCCAGCGCCAGAGAATCGTCTCCTGCGTAAAAGGCCGGCAGCTCCGGGCCGAGCGCGACACGCGCCGCGCCGGTGAGCGTGGCGAAATCGAGCAGGAGATCAGGGTCCTCCTCGGCGGCGAGCGCCAGAGCGTCGGCGAGAATGAGCCGCCCTTCGGCGTCCGTATTGCCGATCTCCACCGAGAGACCCTTGCGGCTCGGATAAATGTCGCCCGGCCGCATGGCGTCCGCCGAAATGGCATTCTCGACGATGGGCAGCAGCACGCGCAGGCGCAGGCGCGCGCCGGAGCCCATCAGAATATCGGCCAGCGCCAGCGCCGTGGCGGCGCCGCCCATGTCCTTCTTCATCAGCAGCATGGCGCTGCTCGGCTTGATGTCGAGGCCGCCGCTGTCGAAGCAGACGCCCTTCCCCACCAGCGTCACCTTCATCGCCTCTTCCGGCCCGAAGGTGATGTCGACGAGCCGCGGCGCCTGCGCCGCCGCGCGGCCGACCGCATGGACGAGCGGGAAATTCTCCGAAAGCAGCGCATCGCCGGCGATGACGCGCGCCTGCGCTCCATGCCGCGCGGCGAGCGCCAGCGCCGCCTCCGCCAGAGCCTCCGGCCCCAGATCATTGGCGGGTGTGTTGACGAGATCGCGCCCGAAGCAGAGCGCGGCGGCGACGCGCTCTATGCGCGCGCGATCGGCGTCCTGCGGCGCGCAGAGGCGCGGACGCTCCTTCTTGGGTGCGACATAGCGCGAGAAAGAATAGCCGCCGAGCAAAAAGGCGAGCGCCGCCGAATAGGAATCGGATACGCCTTCGCGCAGACGATAGAGGCCCGGCGGCAGCAAGGCCGCGAGCTTGCCGGGAAGGAAAGGATCGCGATGGCGCGCCCCCGCCGCCTCCACGCCGAACAGCGCCAAAGCCGGCGCGCCCTCCGGCCCCGGCGCGAGCAAATACGCGCCGACCTTGCCATCGAAGCCGCAAGCGCGCGCGAAGGCGGCGATCGGCGGCGGCAAGGTCTCGGCGAGAATCGGCCAGCTCTCCTTATCGACGAAATCGATCGGCGTCGCCTCCGCCGTCCACTCCTCCAATCGGCTCATATCGCCCTCTTTTCGAGTTCGTTCCTGTCTTTGTCGTTTTTTAGCACCAAGACACGAAGGACACGAAGACGTTATAGGACTTGGCCCATGGAAATCGGTCCCCTCTCCCGCTATCGCGCCCAGCTCGCGCTCGGCGCAAGGATCACGATCGCCGCTGTTGCGACGCTCGGAATCGGCCATCTCCTCGGCACGCCGATGATCTTATGGGCCGTGCTGACGGCCGTCATCCTCACGCAAATGAGCGTCGGCCGCTCGGTCAAGGCGACGATCGATTATTCATTCGGCACGCTGGGCGGCGCGATCTACGCCGGCCTCGTCTCCAATTACGTTCCCGGCGCGCATGAGCTGGCGCTGCTGCTTCTGCTCGGCCTCGCCATAGCGCCGCTCGCTCTGCTCTCCGCTTTGACGCCGCGCTTTTCCGTCGCGCCGGCGACCGGCGTCATCGTCGTGCTCGCGCCGACGATCACACATGCGACCGCCTTCCATTCGGCCTATGATCGCGTGCTCGAGGTGGCGCTCGGCGGCGCCGTCGCGCTCGTCGTGTCGCATCTCGTCTTTCCGGCGCGCGCCCGCATTCTCGCGCTCGAGGCCGGCGCCGAAATGCTCGCTGTGATGGCCGAGGCGCTGGCTCCGCTGTTCTCGGGCTTCGCCCGGCCGCAGGACCCGGAAGCGATTCGCGATCTGCAGCGCGGCGTCGGCGACGCCTTCGCCCGTCTCGACAAGATGGAGCAGGAGGCGCGTCATGAACGCATCGTCTTCCTCGAGGCCGAGCCTGATCTCGCGCCGCTGCTGCGCGCGCTGCTGCGCATGCGGCATGATCTGGTGATGATCGGCCGCGCCGCGGTCACGCCCTTGCCGGAGCGGCTGCGCCCGTGCCTCGAGACGCTACTCGCGCGCATCGCGGACGCCGCCGCCGCCCAGCTTCTCGAGAACGGCGCCGCGCTGACCGGCGCGCGCGCGCCCGTCGTGAGCAAGACATTGGACGCCGCCTTCGACGCTTATTCGCGAGAGATCACGGCGCTCCGAGAAGAAGGAATCCTCCGCGGCCTGCCGGTGGAGCAGGTCGAGCATGTCTTCGCGCTCGGCTTCGCGCTCGAGCAATGGCGCGGCGATCTCGACGAGCTCGAGCGCCGGATCGCCGAGCGCGCTCGTTAAGGAAGCGGCAAGGTTAACGATTTATTGCTCGACCCTGACGGTTCAACCGCAAGAGAGGGGTCGCCCGATGTTCCCGTCCCATTTCGTCGCGACGCGCCGCAAAAGCGCGCCGAGCGCGCTCGTGATTTGCGCGCTGCTCGCGCTCGGCGGCTGCGCGCAGCCGCTCACCGACGTCACCGGCTCGATCGGCGCGACGCGACGCGCCGAGCTGCCGAGCGACGATGCCGAGCTACGCCGATTCGCCGACGAATGGGGTCGTCGCTTCGACGCCGACCCCAAGAACAAATCGGTCGCGCTCACCTATGCGAAGGCGCTGCATGCGCTGGATCGCAACGCGCAGGCCGTCGCCGTGCTGCAAGGCCTCGCCATTCGCTATCCGGATGATCTCTCCGTGCTCGGCGCCTATGGCAAGTCGCTCGCCGACGCCGGACGTCTGCGCGACGCCGCCGATGTCTTGTCGCGCGCCCATACGCCGGAGCGACCCGATTGGACTGTGCTCTCCGCGCAAGGCTCGATCGCCGATCAGCTCGGCAATCACGACGAAGCGCGCGACTATTATCAGACCGCGTTGAAGATCAAGCCCAATGACCCGAAGGTTCTCTCCAATCTCGGGCTCTCCTATGCGCTCTCCAAGCAGCTGCCGCAGGCCGAAAGCACATTGCTGACCGCCGCGTCGCAGCCGACGGCGGACATGCGGGTACGTCAGAATCTCGCGCTCGTGCTTGCGCTGCAGGGCAAGTTCGACGAAGCGGAGAACTGGTCGCGCCATGATCTCTCGCCGATCGACGCCGCGGCCAATGTCGCCTCGATCCGCCAGATGATCGCGCAATCCAACAGCTGGCGCGAGATCCAGAGCTACAGCGAGAAGACGAAGCAAAAGAAGAGCGCCGAAGCGCCCGCGCCGCGCGCAAAGCTCGGCGCGCTCACCAGCTCTGCGCCATCACCTGAATAATCGCCGGCGCCATCACGACGACCATCAGCACCGGCAGAAAGAAGACGATCATCGGCACGGTGAGCTTGGGCGGCAGCGCGGCCGCCTTGCGCTCGGCCTCCGCCATGCGCATGTCGCGGCTCTCCTGCGCCGTGACGCGCAGCGCGCGGCCGAGCGGCGTGCCGTATTTCTCCGCCTGAATGAGCACGGTCGAAATCTGCTTCACGCTGTCGAGGCCGGTGCGCGCCGTCAGATTCTGATAGGCCTGACGACGATCCGGCAGATAGGAGAGCTCCGCCGTCGCCAGCGCGAATTCCTCGGCGAGCGCCGCCGAGCGCACGCCGATCTCCTGCCCCACCTTGCGAAAGGCGTGATCGACCGACATGCCAGATTCGACGCAGATCAGCATGAGATCTAGCGCATCGGGAAAAGCGATGCGCATGCTCTGCTGCCGCTTGGCGATCGTGTTGCTGATGAACAGCTCCGGCGTCTTGACGCCGAGATATGTCGCGAAGATCACGATGCCCGCCTTGGTGAGCATGGGCCAATCGGAATCGTCGAGCACGACGAGATAGAAGACGGCGAAGAGCGCGAATGCGATCGGCGTCACCAGCCGGAAGAACAGAAAGGTCACTTCCGCCTGCGGCCCCCGATATCCGGCCGAGGCGAGGCGCAGCTTGGCGTCATCCGTGTTGAGCCATGTCGACAAGGAGAAGCGATCGACGACATTCTTCATATATTGCTTGGGCTGATAGCGCAGGCCGCCGCCATCCGCCTTGGCCGTCGCGCGCTCGCGCGCTCTGATGCGCTCGCGCTCATTGGCGACGCTCTTCATGCGCTTGGCCAATGCGTCGCTCTGCAAGAAGGTCGCTCCGAGCGACCATATGGTGGCGATGACCGCCATTGCGACGACGACGCTGAACACCAGCCGTCCATTGGTCGCTAGCTTGACGATCTGCTCCATGACTTTAGTGACCCCTCGCTCGACGCGACACGACTGCTCAAATTTCGAAGTCGATCATCTTCTGCATGATGAAGACGCCGATCGCCATCCAGAGCAGGCTCGCTCCGATGATGATGTTTCCGACCGTCGTATTGAACAGCACGGCGATATAGGCCGGATTGGTGAACCAGACGACGAGGCCGACGAGAAACGGCAGGCTGCCGATGATGCCCGCCGAGGCCTTGGCCTCCGCGGACATGGCTCTCACCTTCGCCTTCATCTTCTTTCGCTCGCGCAGCACGCCGGCGAGATTGGTGAGCGCCTCGGAGAGATTGCCGCCTGCCTTTTGCTGAAGGCTGATGACGATCGAGAAAAACGACGCCTCCGCCACCGGCACGCGATCGGCGAAACGCTCCGTCGCCTCGGCGATGGACAGTCCTATCGTCTGCGATTCGACGATCTGGCGAAATTCGCCGCGCACGGGCTCCGCAGCCTCGCCCGCGATCATGCGAAAGCAGTCGGCGACCGGCAGGCCGGCCTTCACGCCGCGAATGATGATATCGACGGCGCCGGGAAATTCGGCGATGAATTTCGCGATGCGCCGCCGCGCCAAAAAGCCCAGCAGCCAATGCGGCGCGCCGACGCCGGCGACGACGCCCGCCCCGACCGCGACCAGCGGATCAGAGTTGAAGACGAAGACGAGGAAAGCCACCAGCAGGCCGAAAGCCGCCGAAGCGATGAGAAATATCGTACGCGTCGTCGTCAGCCCCGCCTGCGCGATGCGCTGCTCGAGCGTCACCTTGGCTTTCTTCTTCGTCTCGACGTCCTTGAGGCTCTCCTGAATCAGCTTACGCCGCTTGTTCGGATCGCCGCTCCGCGCGTCGCGACGACGCTCGGTGGAGGACATGAGCGCCGCCGTCCGCTTCTGCGCCTGAATCTCGCCGGAGAGATAGGGATAGACGAAAGCGTACATCACTCCGCCGACGGCGAAGGTGACGAGAAGCGCGGAAAGGAGCGATTGACGATCCATTTTCTGGCCCTCGAAACTAATTTTCGTCGTCGATGACAGTGGCGGCGTCGAGCGCCGCGGCGAGCCGATTCTCCTCGCCGTAGTAGCGCGCACGCTCCCAGAAGCGCGGCCGACCGACGCCGGTGGAGCGATGCCGGCCGATGATGCGGCCATTGGCGTCCTCGCCGATGATCTCATAGACGAAGAGATCCTGCAGCGTGACGACATCCGCCTCCTGGCCGAGCACCTCGGTGATATGCGTGATGCGGCGCGAACCGTCGCGCAGGCGCGCCGCCTGCACGATAATGTCGATCGACGAGACGATCATGTCGCGGATCGTCTTCGCCGGCAGCGAGAAGCCGCCCATGGTGATCATGGATTCGAGACGGCCGAGCGCCTCGCGCGGCGAGTTGGCGTGCAGCGTGCCCATCGACCCGTCATGGCCCGTGTTCATCGCCTGCAGAAGATCGAAAGCCTCCGGTCCGCGAACCTCGCCGACGATGATGCGCTCGGGACGCATACGCAGGCAGTTCTTGACGAGATCGCGCATCGTCACCGCGCCCTGCCCCTCGAGATTTGGCGGGCGCGTCTCCAGGCGCACGACATGCGGCTGCTGAAGCTGCAATTCCGCCGCGTCCTCGCAGGTGATCACGCGCTCGTCGGTGTCGATGGAATTGGTGAGGCAGTTGAGCAGCGTCGTCTTGCCGGAACCCGTGCCGCCGGAGATCAGCACATTGCAGCGCACGCGGCCGATGATCTTCAGCACCTCGCCGCCTTCGGGCGAGATGGATGCGTAGCGTATGAGCTGATCGAGAGTGAGCTTGTCCTTGCGGAACTTACGAATGGTGAGCGCAGGACCATCGATCGCCAGCGGCGGCGCGATGACGTTGACGCGAGAACCGTCGAGCAGGCGCGCGTCGCAGATCGGCGAGGATTCGTCGACACGGCGGCCGACCTGGCTGACGATGCGCTGACAAATATTCATCAGCTGCGCATTGTCGCGGAAGTGGATGTTGGTAAGCTGAATCTTGCCGCCCACCTCTATGTAGGTCTTGGCGGCGCCATTCACCATTATGTCGGCGATATCGTCGCGAATGAGCAGCGGCTCCAGCGGACCATAGCCGAGCACGTCGTTGCAGATGTCGTCGAGCAGCTCTTCCTGCTCGGCGATCGACATCACGACATTCTTGATCGCGACGATCTCATTGACGATATCTCTGATCTCGTCGCGCGCGCTCTCCGGCTCGAGCTTGGAGAGCTGGGCGAGATCGATCGCCTCGATGAGCGCGCCGAAGATCATGCTCTTCGTCACGTAATATTGTTCCGAGCGCTTCTGCTCGGGAGGAGCCGCCGCCATCGCGCTCGCGGGCTCGGGCGCAGCATTCGGCGTCGGAGCCTTGATCACCGGCGCCGCCTGCTGTGTCGACCGCGCTGTCGCTGTCTGCGCCGTTCCGACGTTCGTACGCTTTCCGAACATGCGATCTCCTCGTTACGCTCAGTCGCCGCTCGTCAGCCGGCCAGCTTTCGTGACAAACGATCGAGCAGCGGCGCGAATAATCCGCTCTTGACCTTGCGGCTCACCGCGCGCCCCGTCACCTCGCGGCCGAGCGCGTCGAATTGCTCGATGATCTTGGCGCCGGGGTCGACCTCGGCGATCATCTGACCATTGTTGGAGGCGGCGCCGAACAGCTTCGGATCGAAGGGAATGATCGCCGACGGCTCCATTTCGATCGCCCTGGCGAAATCCGCCACGGCTATCTCCGGGCGCTTCGGCACGCCGACGAAATTCAAGACGAGCTTGGGCGGCGAGTCGTTCTGACGCGCGACGCGCAGCTGATCGATGAGCGTCTTGGCGTTGCGCAGATTGGCGAGATCGGGCGCCGCCACGATCGCCACCTCATCGGCGCCGATCAGCATGCGCTTCGTCCAGGCCGACCATTGATGCGGAACGTCGAGCACGGTGCAGGGCGCGGTGGCGCGCAGCGTGTCCACGATCGCGTCGAAAGCGGTCTCCGGCAGATCATAGAGACGATCGACCGTCGCGGGCGCGGCGAGCAGGCTGAGCTGCTCGCTGCATTTGGAGAGCAGACGGTCGATGAGATTGGCATCGACGCGATCCGGCGCAAAGACAGCTTCCGCGACGCCTTGCGGCGGGTCCTGGTTGAAATCCAGCCCCGCAGTGCCGAAGGGGAGATCGAGATCGGCGACGACCGTCTGCATCTGCAGCGCGCGCGCGATCGACCAGGCGAGATTATGCGCAATGCAGGAGGAGCCGACGCCGCCCTTGGCGCCGGCCACGGCGACGATGCGCCCCAGCGCCTCGGCGCTGTTATTATAGAGATCGGAGATGCGGGCGATGAAGCCGAGCACATCGATCGGCGCGACAATGTAATCGCTGACGCCACGCGCCATGAGCGCACGATAGAGCGATATGTCGTTGACATGGCCGAGCACGACGACCTTGGTGCCGGAGTCGCAGGACTCCGCCAGCGTCTCCAGCTGACCGATGAGCGTCTCACGCTCGCCGATCGCCTCGAGCACGATCAGATTCGGCGTCGGCGCCGATCGGAACGCCTCGATCGCGGCCGCGACGCCGCCCATGTGAACCTTGACATGCGCCTTGTCCATGCGACGGTCCACGGCGGCGGAATTCACCACCGCCACGGCGTCCGGCGTTTCGCAGAACGCCTGCACGGAAATGCGCGGCAAGGGAGCGATCTGCGCCGCCGCGTCGCTCTCCGCCACTGCCGACTGCTCTTTCATCAACCGCCTCCAACCGAGCTGATATTCGTGCCTTTGACGTTCCAATTCGTCGCCGGATCGGCGCCCTTGCGCACATTGCCGATCGCGCGCATGCGCGATTCGATGTCGGCCGGCGTCTCGCCGCGCGGCGTGACGAGATCGCGCGGATCGTCGATCTGCGCCGCCAATGTCGTCTGGCTCGCGCAGCCGAAATTCCAATAGGTGGTGTTGTCCCACCCTTCCAGCGAGCTCGCAGAAGCGAGATCGGCGGGCCATTGGCCGCACCGTCCCGCGACCTTCGCGCGAACGCCCTGGAAGGACAGACGCACAGGCGCGGCCAGATTTGGATCTGTCACCGGATAGGAGGCGACATAGACGGCGCTGGAGACGCCGCTCTCCGCCAATATGCGTTTCACCGCATCGACGCCGCCGCGCACGGCGAGCTGATCTTTCGTTCCCGTCGGCGCGAGAAGCGTGATCTGGCCATGGCCGAAGCGGCGATAGCGCAGCACGAAATCATGAATGCGCCCCGTGGTCGCATAGTCGAGGCGCTGCGACGGCAACACGTCGATGGAGGTGCTGGCGTCCGCGAGCACGACCGGATGACGGTCGCGATAGTCTTGCGCGACGGCGGGCGCCGGCAGCGTTCTGTTCACGCCGCAGCCGGCGAGAGGCGCCATCGCGGCGAGGCAAGCGAGCCTCGTTCCGAAGGCTTTGAGTTTCGCGCTGTTCAGTCGGATAGACATCTTTAGCCGCTCCTCGCGCGCTCAGTCCTGAATGAAGCCGACGCGGCCCTTCAGGCGTGGAACCGCTTGCGGATGTTGGGGATTGGCGTAGAGCCGATTGACGCGGCCGAGCAACCAGGCCTGCGGGTCGCTGGCGTCCGCGAAGCCGTCGTCGGGCCGCGACACATCGCGCGCCTGGATCGAGCGCGCAATGAAGGGCGTGACGATGATGAGCAACTCGGTCTCGTTGCGCAGATAATCGCGCGAGCGGAACAGCGTTCCGAGCACCGGCAGATTGATGAGGCCCGGCAGGCCGTTGATGGCCTGATCGGATTTCTGCTGCAGCAGGCCCGCCGTGGCGATGGAGCCGCCGGACGGCAGCTCGACGCTCGTCTCATTCTTACGAGTCTTGAAGCCGGGAACAGTCACGCCATTATAGGTCTGCGCGCCCTGATAATCGACCTCCGTCACCTCTGTGGCGAGATGCAGGAGAATGCGGCCTTCGGCGAGCACCACAGGCGTGAAGTTCAACGACACGCCATATTGCTTGAACGTGATGCCGACGGTGCAGAGGATCGAGCCGCTGATACAATTGCCATTGCCCGGCACCGCGACCTCGCCGCCGACGGTGAATTTTGCCGACTCGCCGGAAACCGCAGTGACGGTCGGCTCGGCGAGAATGCGCGAGACGCCGTAGCGCTCATAGGCCTGCAGCGTCGCGGATGTGCTGTTGGGGCCATTGAGGCTCAATGCGCTGGAAGTGAGGGCGGAATTGATGGCGAAGGGATTCTCCTGAACGAGCTTGCCCCAACCGCCGGACAAAATCGCCTCGCCGCCGGATTTGGCCGAGACGCCCAGCTGCTTGATCACGCGCCGCTGCACCTCGGCGACCGTGACCTTCAGCATCACCTGATCCTGCGTGCTGATGGTGAGCGCGTTGACGACGAGGCCTTCGCCGCCGGCGCCATTGCCCTGGGCGGAGGACGAGCGCGCGGCGAAGCCCTTGGCGATGTCGACGGCGCGCTGCGCCTCGGACGCGGATTCGACCGTGCCGGTCAGAATGATCGTGTCATTGACCGTGCGTGCGGTGATGTTCGATTTGGGTAGGGCGGCGCGCAACAGCGGCCCGAGCTCGCCGACGTCGCGGCCGATGCTGATCTCGAGATTGGCGATCTGCCGCCCGGCGCGATCGAGCGCGAAAATCGTCGTCTGGCCCGTTTCCGCGCCCATTATGTAGAGCTTGCGCGCCGAGCGGACGACCGCATTGGCGACCTTTGGATTGCCGACCACGATCTCCGACGCCTCGGCCGGAAGATCGACGATGATCGACTTGCCGACGCCCATGGCGATGCGTCGAGACATCATCGCCTCCGCGCTCGACTGGACGCCCCATTTTTCCTGGCCGGACGCTGGAATGGCTCCGAGCGAGACGCCGGCGAGCGCGAGGATCGCGAGCGCCGCCGCCCCCGATAGCCGACGCGCCGACCTGCCCATATCCGTCGTTCCGCGTTCGATTTTCGCCATGTGGCGCCGTCCTTCGATGAGCCGCATCGCCTCAGCGCGTGCGCATGGTTGATGGGAAGCCGAAGCGCACGACCGTCAATGAATCGTCCGCCGCCGAAGCGCGCTTGTCGTCGTCATGCGCATCCGCCATCGAGCGCAGCATGAGCGCCAATTGGCCGGTACGCTGCGCGAGAATGACGAGCTCGGCCTGCCGCGGCTCGAGATCGAGCGTGGCGGTCGCGCCGGTCACGACGGATTCGCCGTTCTTCGTCTCGACGATCGGACCGATCGCCATCACGCGCACATTGGTGAGAATGACTTCCGAGGAGAGGTCGGCGGAGCCGCCTTCACGGCCGCGATCGGAGTCGCGATAGGTGCGCATCACATCGACATGGTCGTTTGGAAGAATGAAGCCGCCCGCCGTCGTGTTGGGCGAGATGTCGATCGCGACCGCGCGATGGCCGGCGGGAAGCAGCGTCGACATCAGCCCCGCGGTCGGGCCTTTGACCAGACGCTCGCGCCGCACCGGCTCGCCATTGGAGATCGGGTTGCGGACATAGGAGCCCTGCAGATCTTCCTTGCCGTTCGGCGTCTCGCTCTTGCGCAGCACGCCCTGGGGCACGGCGCCGATCGGCCAATCGATCCAATTGGTGTCCGGCTCCGTGAGCGCGGTTCCATAAGAGAGATCGCGCGTCGCCACGAGAACCTTGTCGGTCTGCGGCTGCGCGGGAATCATCTGAACGATCTTCGGCGCCTCGGGCGGCGATCCGTTCATCATCAGGAAGGCTCCGCCGCCCGCCACGACGGCGACGCCGAGAACCACGATCTGCGCCTTGTTCATTTGCTTCCAGTCCGGTCGCTCCACCTAGAGCGGAGCATTCCGGATGAAAGCGGAAAAACGTCAAATTATGGTTAATCGCCGGTAAGACAGCAGGCTCTTTCGCATTGCGAAGCGAAAGGATCTCGCAGCGCCGCCGTCATGCGGCGGTGAGCAGCGCCCAGAGCTGGGAATTGGGATAGACGGCGATTCCGGCGATCGCGAGCGCTATGCCGTAAGGCACGCCCTCAGTGGCGTCGCAAAGATGCGCGAGGCGCGGCGATTTGGCGACGAAGCGCGGCTCGAAGCGCCGCAACGCGAGAATAGCGAGAGTCAACGCGCCGCCCGCCAGAGAGGCGACGAGCGCGTAATCGGCGAGTTGCTCGAAGCCGAGCCACAGCGCCGTCGCAGAGGCGAGCTTGGCGTCGCCGCCGCCCATCCAGCCGCGATTGAACATGAGGAAGGTCGCGGCGAGCACGGCCGCCCCGCAGGCCACATGCGACGCGACGCTGTCGAGCGGCATGCCGAGCCATGCGGCGAAAATCGCGAACAAGGCGATAAGCGCCAAGGAGACGCGATTGGGAATCGTCATGGTGAGAAGATCGGCGAAGGCCGAAAACGCCATCAAGGCCGGAAAGAGGATTAGCGCGGCGGCGGCTGCGATCATCAGTGTCGTTCCTGTCGCCGCGCCTCTCTCTTTTGCGACAAAGGCGCCTCTCGAAGTCGTTTCGGCGCGCTCGGATGAGCGCGCGATTCGCGCGTCGCGCGGCGAGGAGCCGACGCGCGCGCACGAGTCGGGCGATCGTTCAGCTGAGGTTCTGAGCGATCTTGTTGAAAGTCTCTGACAGATTGCTGCCGACGAGCTTCACAGCGGTAATAATAATGACAGAAATCAAAGCGCCGATGAGGCCGTATTCGATAGCCGTGGCGCCGGACTCATTGTCCAAAAATTTCATAACCGACGATTTCATCGCCTTCTCCTAATGTAGGGCGGCACGATTCGCCGCCCATGCGCCGAGCCGGCCGGCCCCGTTCACGAGCCGGCCTTCGGCGGGAATGCGTGCGCTGAAATGATCTCGACGCGGGGGCGGCGAGATCAGCGCCCGCCAGACCTCAGCTCAGATTCTGAGCGATCTTGTTGAAGGTCTGCGACAGGTTGCTGCCGACGAGCTTCACTGCGGTGATGATGATGACGGAGATCAGCGCGCCGATCAGGCCGTATTCGATGGCGGTCGCGCCGGACTCGTCCTTAACGAACCGCGAAATCAAGCTCTTCATACTCGTGCTCCTCGCTCTATTGACTGAGTTCGGCGGCGTCGCTCGATCGAGCCCGTTCGCCGGACAGGACGAGACCCTACGTAGAACTTCTTGCAAACGCGTTAATCGCATCATCGACCTATGAAATTCAGGACGCGAGGCGCGACGCTTTCTCATTTTCAGCAATGATTCACTATTACGTGGTTTTGTTCGACGCGAAGCCTCGCAAAGGCGATGATTGTTCAGAGGTGCGTGATGCGCTCGTCCCGTTTCCATGGATATTTGGCATTATTGGTCGGCGCGACCGTCACCGCCGGCGTCGCTATGGCGCGCGAGGGCGAAAGACGCGGTGTTTTCGTGGATATAGACCGCGCTCGCGTGGTGCGCATGCCAGAAGGCGCGCAGACGCTCATCATCGGCAATCCGCTCATCGCCGATGTGACGATGCTGAAGACCAATCGCCTCATGGTCGTTACCGGAAAAAGCTTCGGATCGACCAATCTCATCCTGCTCGATCCCACCGGCAATCAGGTCGGCGAGGAGATCATCACCGTCACCCAGCCGATGGACAAGCTGGTCGTGCTGCGCGGCTCGCGCCGCGAATCCTACGCTTGCTCGCCCGATTGCGCGCCGGCCGTCGATCTCGGCGACGACAAGGACTATACGGCGCGGGTTCTCGACGCGGTGAAGCAGCATGAGGGTTCATCCTCGCCCAAGCGTTGAAGGACGTCGCCCAGGGACGCAACGGAGCGCGCATGGGGGATCAAAAGCGGCGGACGCGAGACGCCCTTTCGGACCATGGGTTCGAGAAATGAGCGGAGAAGAGATTTTGTCGCGACAGCCGACGCGCCGTTTCGCTGCGAGCGTAATTCGCTTCCGGCGCGACCAGAGCGCGGCGCTCGCCGTCGAATTCGCCATGGTGCTCGTTCCGATGCTGGGCCTGCTCGGCGCGATTTTCGAGACCGGCATCGTCTATTTCAAGAGCCAGCAGCTGCAGGTGACCACCATTCATGCGAGCCGCGCCGTGCTGACGCACAGCCTCGCCAACATGACCTATCAGAATTTCATCGATAAATATGTCTGCACATGGCAGGCCAGCGGCGTCGTCGCCTCAGGCACGCTGAGCAAATCCTTCGACTGCTCGAAGATTCTCGTCGATATCGCCGAGGTCGCGGACTGGTCGAAAGCCTCGACCTCCAATTCCTTCTATTCGACTCCTCCGGCGGCGAGCTCGACGATCTCTATGCCTGCCTCCGGCCATGTCGCCGTGGTGCGCATCGTCTATCCGATGCCGGCCGTGACCGCCATTCTCACCGGCGGCATTTTGACCGGCATAACGCTCGGCAAAACGACGGGCGGAGAGGTGACCTACAATAGTCGCTGGACACATCTGCTGTTCGGCGTCGCGGCCTTTCGCGTGGAGCCGACATGAGCGCGTCGCCGGCCCAGCTCCGAGATGCGCGCGCCTTGCTGCGCGAGGAGCGCGCCTTCGCGGCGGTCGAATTCGCGCTCATGCTGCCGCTGGTGCTCGTGATCTATCTCGGCCTCGCGGAGCTGGCGCTCGGGCAGCGCGCGAGCCAGAGGCTCGATCTGGTCGCGCATACGCTCTCCGATCTCACCGCGCAGCAATTGACCGGCGGCTCCTTTTCCGGCCAGGCCGGAATGGACGAGACGACGATTCAGGCGATCTTCTCCGCCGCGACGACGCTGATGTCGCCACTGCCGACCACTAATCTCAAAATGACGATCTCAGAGGTCACGGTCAGCGCCGATGCGACGCAGACGAGCGGCTTTAAGGCGAGCGTGAATTGGACCATCGCCAAGAACTCCGGCACGCTGCGCCCTTGCAAGATCAATAATGTCGCCAAGCTCAACGCGGCCGATGTCGCTCCCGTCGATCCCAATTCCATGCCGACGAGCTATACGAGCGCGAAATCGGTGACGCTGTCCAACGCCGGCGGCGGCACGACGACGACCAGCGTGACGCCGACCGTCGGCTCGATCATCGTCGCCGATGTGATCTACAGCTATCAGCCCTCCTTCAGCCGCACGATCACCTGGATGAAGACCGCGGCGCCGCAGATGTCGCGCACCAGCTATTCGCCGGTGCGCAACACCTACAGCCCCAATCATGTGCAATATTACATGACGAGCGGAACCAACTGCACGCCTGGGACGCCCTGAACGATCAGATCGTCTGATTATAGGCGCCGACTTCCGGATTCTCGCGCAGCACCGCATCCACCGCGTGGAACATCTCGCGCATGCGCGCCTCCGACACCGGGCTCTCGACGACGACGACCAGCTCCGGCTTGTTCGATGAGGCGCGCACCAGGCCCCATGTGCCGTCGGCGGTCGTCACGCGCACGCCATTGACGGTGACGAGATCGCGAATCTTCTGCCCCGTGAAGGCGACGCCATCGGCCTCCATCTTCTGGAAGCGCGCGATCACCTTGTCGACGACGCCATATTTCGTCTCGTCGGCGCAATGCGGCGACATGGTCGGCGAGCCCCAGGTCTTGGGCAGCGCGGCGTAGAGATCGGACATGGACTTGTCCGGATTGCGATCGAGCATCTGCAGCACATGCACCGCCGTCAGCAGGCCGTCGTCATAGCCGCGGCCGACCGGCGCGTTGAAGAAGAAGTGGCCGGATTTCTCGAAACCGGCGAGCGCTTTGAGCTCCGTCACGCGGCGCTTGATGTAGGAATGGCCGGTCTTCCAATAATCGGCCTTCACATTGCGCGAGAGCAGCTCCGGATCGGTCGCGAACAATCCCGTCGACTTCACATCGACGACGAAGGTCGCGCCCGGATGCAGCTTGGAGAGATCGCGCGCCAGCATCACGCCGATCTTATCGGCGAAAATCTCCTCGCCCGTATTGTCGACGACGCCGCAGCGATCGCCGTCGCCATCGAAGCCGAGACCGACATCGGCGCCGCTCTCGCGCACCTTGTCGGCCATGGCGTGCAGCATATGCAGATCTTCGGGGTTGGGATTGTAATGCGGGAAATTATAATCGAGCTCGGTGTCGAGCGGCACGACCTCGCAGCCGATGCGCTCCAGCAGCTGGGGCGCGAAGGCGCCCGCCGTGCCATTGCCGCAGGCGGCGACGACCTTCAGCTTGCGGGTGAGCTTTATACCCGAGGCGAGATCGTCGAGATAACGGGCGCCGAAATTATCGACATAGCGATAGGAGCCACCCTCGGCGAAGCGGAAAACGCCGGCGAGCACGATCTCCTTCAGCCGGCCCATCTCCACGGGGCCGAAAGTGACGGGACGCTGCGCGCCCATCTTCACGCCGGTCCAGCCATTGTCATTGTGCGAAGCCGTGACCATGGCGACGGCGGGAACGTCGAGCGCGAATTGCGCGAAATAGGCCATGGGCGAGAGCGCGAGGCCGATATCGTGCACGCGCACGCCGGCCGCCATCAGGCCGGTGATCAGCGCCAGCTTTATGGAGGCGGAATAGGCGCGATAGTCATGGCCGGTGGCGAGCTCGAGCGGCACGCCCATCTCATGGAGCAGCGTGCCCAATCCGAGGCCGAGCGCCTGCACCCCCATGAGGTTGAGCTCCTTCTCGAACAGCCAGCGCGCGTCATATTCGCGAAACCCCGTCGGCTTCACGAGCGGCGTCGTCTCATAGGCGTAAGTGTTCGGGGCGAGATCGGAAACGGGGGTCGGAAACATCGCATCTCCTAAAGGACGAACCTCGGTTGGCAAGGACATAAGGGAAAAACGCCGCCGCGCCAAACCACAGGACGTCCCCCTCCCCGCGATCCGCCGTCCGGCGCCGGCGGATCGATCGAGATATCGGATGCTTTACGCCGGTTTCCGGTCCTTTGGGACCCGAAGAATCGGTCGAGGCGCACAGATGTGGGGCATCGGCCGAGCAATGGCCGACGACGAATTCTACGGATTTTCATGTGGATGAAAAAGCGTACGTCGACATGTGACGGTTTTACGTCGGCGAGGGGAAAAATATCGAAAATATTCTTTGTCGCCGCTATTCGTCTTCGGCGGCGCCGATCGCGCGACAACGCGACCGAGGCGGCTCCGACGAAAAAAGCGCGGCGAACCAACGTGGTTCGCCGCGCCGACCGCCGGCGCGCACATGGGGGATGCGCCCGGCTAGCTCTCGATGACTCGCGAGAGTCAAAGCCCTTTTCGGGGAGATCGGAGCGCGGTTCAGCTATAGGCCCGGACGCCGTTATAGTCAATTATTCCTATAGGATTTAAATACTGTCTCGGAGGCCGATTGCGCATTCGAGACGGCTGGGCGATCATCGCCGCCGCAACGGCATGGAGGATTCGCATGGTCGAGCGACAGCCCTATACGCCTCTCGCCAAGGCGCTGCATTGGATCATCGCCGCTCTGGCGCTGACCTCCCTGCCGACCGGCGTGGTGATGGCCGATCTCGATAAAGGGCCGTTGCAGGACAATCTCTTCGTGCTGCACGAATCGATCGGCGTCATCGTGCTGGCCCTGATGGTTCCCCGCCTTCTCGCGCGACTGCGCCATCGGCCGGGCGCAAGCGCCGATCTGACGCCGGCCGAGCGTCTCGTCTCGAAAGCGACGCATCGCGGGCTCTATCTGCTGCTGATCGCGACGCCGATCGTCGGCTGGCTTGCGTTGTCGGCCTATGGCCTCGGGCCGAGCTTCTTCTGGCTCGGCCATCTCCCGGCCCTCCTCGGCAAGGACGAGCCGCTATCGAAACAGCTCTTCGAGCTGCATGAAATTCTCGGCTGGGCCATGCTGGCGCTGATCGCGCTGCATGTGGCGGGCGTCATCCGCCACCGTATCGCCGGCGACGAGGTGGTCTGGCGGATGCTTCCGCAGTCTTGGCGCAAATAGCGAGGCCCGGGCGGGGGCGGCCGATGCGCCCCCGCCGGTCGCCGTCAGGCGTGGCCCTGAGTCGGGAAATATAGCCGGTAGACATTCTGCCCCGGCGCCACGACCGAGGCCTCGCGCCGCACGATGATCTTGGTGTCGGCGTCCGGGCCGATCGTGTCGCCGTCGCTCAGAACGTCGCCGGCGTCGATCAGATAGGCGGCGAGATCGAGCAGAAAGCCGCTGAGCTGGCTCGGATCCTCGAGATAGCCGCGCGTCTCTATCTCCATCAGGCCGAAAGCGTCGAGACCTTTGGTGATCGCCGAAACGCCGCCATCCGGATCGCGGCCGAGCGCGACGGCGACGCAGAAGGGAACCGGGGGCTCGTCGCCGCCCTTCGACACCGCCTCGGCGACGAGCGCGGCTGGCCAAAGAGCGTCGGAGCCGGCGAAATGCACGGCGCAAGCGGAGGGCGTCGTCTCTATGACCGCCGTGATCGCGCGCCCGAGCAGACGCGCTCTGGCTTTGGCGTCGGCGCCGCCGGTCACGGCCACCACCACATGGCCCGCATGGCCTTCGATCACCGACCAGACATCCTTCCAATGCCAGGCATAGGCGACGCATGGGTCGTCCTGGGCTATGGGCGCCGGCGCTGCCACGCCGCCGATGGCCACCATGCCGCCATCGACGAGAAACACGCTGGTTCCGCCCGGGACCTCCTTGTCGGGCGTCTGCGCCTGCGGCAAATGCCGGCGGATCGCGGAGCCGAGCGCCTCCCCCTCGGGAAGCCGCCCATCCTTCGAGAGAACGAGCGCGAGCATTGTTTCATTGGGGGCGGCCATAATGGGCTCCGGGTGAAAGGTGAGAGTTGACGCGAGAGACCGAAGCGGACTCTCCGCCCGATTGCCCCATGTCGGGAACCATTTTGCTTCTAGCACAGATGGCGCCATGGCGGTGCCGACCGCCCGGCCTCATCCGCCCTTCGCCCGCGCGAACAGGTCCGAATGCCCGATCTCGCACCCCTCGGCCGCCCGGCGGACGCGACGCCAATCCTCGATCGTCTCCGCCGCCACCTCCCCGGTCTCGGCCACGGCCGCCGCCGAGCCCTCGGCTAGAGCGGCGATCAGCGCCGTTTCCGCCGCGCCGAGCCGCCAGGGACTCGGCGCCGTCTCGACGCTATAGCCGAACCTCTCCAGCGCGCGCGCCAGCAGCTCCGCAGCGCGCGGCCCGGCGGCGGGTCCAAAACCCTTGTCGCGCGCCTGATGGCGGTGGAAGGCGGCGAGCATTCCCGCATCGTCGGCATGCGGCGGCGTCCAGCGCTCCTCGCCGGAATAGCTCAATATCGCATAGAGCGGCAGGCGGCGCGCCGCGATCTGCTCCGCGAAGGCCTCGAGCCATTGCGCCGAGACGAGATCGAAAAAAGCAGCCGAGGTCACGAGGTCGATCTTTCCCTCGAGCGCCGCCCCTGCCCCGCCGGAGAGATCGGCGGTCCGAAACTCGACCTCGAGGCGCCGCACCCCCTTGGAGAGCAACAGCGTCTCTCCCTCCTCCGCGACCTCCGCCCAGGCGATGAGACGCGCTCTCGCGGCGGCGAGCAGCGCCGGATCATGATCGATGAGAAACCATTTCTGACGCGCCGGCAGATATTCGGCGAGGCCACGCAAATTGGAGCCGGCCCCGCAGGCGAGATCGACGATGGTCAGAGACTCGCGATCCGCGAAGGCGCGCGCGACGGTCTCGCGCAAGGCGGGATTGCGCGCGGCGCGATCGGCGCTCTCGCGCAGATCGAGCCATTCGGCCGAGAAACCGCTCATGCCAGCCCCCTCGTCACATTGGCGATGATGCGCGCCGTCTCTTCCCAGCGCGGCAGCGCCCGACCGGTGCGCCAGGAGGCCTCGGCGAGCCGCGCCCGCAAGGCCGAATCCGCAATGATCGCGCGCAGAGAATCGCGCAGCGCGGCCACATCCCCCGGCGGGATTTTCAGCGCGGCGCTATCGGGGATTGTGTCGCCCGCAGCGCCTCCCGTCGTCGCGACGATGGGCAGCCCGCGCGCCAGCGCCTCGGCGAGCGCCATGCCATAGCCCTCATGAAGCGATGCGGAGACGAAGACATCCGCGCCGTGATAGGCCGTGTCCAGCGCCTCGCCGGAAAGCTCGCCGCGCAGAACGATGCGTCCGCCGAGACCTTTCGCCTCTATGAGCTGCGCGAGATCGGCCGCCGTCTGGGGCGAATGATGGGCGCCGCCAACAATGGCGAGGCGCCAGTCGAGATCGGAAAGGCCGCTCAGCGCCTCGACCAGAAGATGGAACGCCTTGCGGGGAATGATGGAGCCGACGGCGAGCAGCAACGGCGCGCCGCCCGAGCCTCTTGCGCGCTCGGCCGGATCGGTTCCCGGCGGAGCGATGGTCAGCTTGCGCTCCGGCACGCCGAAATCGCAGATCAGCGTCTCGCCCGTATGCGCACTGGTGGCGATCACATGAGCGGCGCGGGCCAGCGTCCGTCGTTCACTCTCGCGCAGCGCCGCTGCGCGCTCCGGCGCGAGCCCCGCCTCGAGACAGAGCGGATGATGGCAGAGCGCCACGATCGGCGCCGCAATAAACGCGATCACCGCCTCGGACAACGCGCCATAGGCGAGGCCGTCGATGAGCGCGACATCATCCGCCGTCAATTCACGATCGAGAACCGCGGCGACGGCGCGCTCCTCCTCGGCCGTCGGATGCGGAAAGCCGCCCGGCAGCGCGAGATGGACCGCCGCGACGCCCTGCCGCGCCAATTCCGCGAGCACGCGGCGGTCATAGCCATAACCGCCGGTCCTCGCCTCTATGTCTCCGGGAATGGCGAAGACGATGCGCCTCACACGGCGCCTTCGAACCAGGCGCGGGCGACATGGGATTCGTGCAGCGTCACGCGAATGCGCGAGATCCCTTCGCCGCCCGGCCCGAGCGCGCCGGTGCGAGCTGCGGCGGCCATCGCGTCGAAAATGTGCCGCGAGAGAAATTCGGTCGTCGTCTGCCGGCCCTTGAACTGCTCGATCTCATCGAGATTCTGGTAGTTCAGCGGCGCCAGCGTCGCCTTCAGCGCGTCATGGGCGCGGCCGATGTCGACGACCACCTCGTCGACGGTCAGCGTCTCGCGAAAAAACGCCACATCGACGACGAAAGTCGCGCCGTGCATGCGCTGCGCCGGGCCGAACAGCTCGCCTTTGAAGCTATGAGCGATCATGATGTGGTCGCGGACTTCGACTGCGTACATTTTCTTCTCCGTTCAATAGCGAAACAATGTGGCGAGGCCGCTCGCCCCCGGCGCGAGGATGCGCGGCAGCTCCCGCGACGCGTCGATGAAGGGGACTTCCTCGGTGATGAGCGCGTCGAGCCGCGGATCGGCCAGCAGCTCCAGCGCTTTGTCGAGCCGGCGGGCGTAGCTCCAGCGCGGCCGCCGCGAGGGCGCCACCTGCCCCACTTGCGAGGAGACGAGCCGCAGCCGATTGGCGTGAAAGCCGCCGCCGAGCGGCGCGGCGACCTGCCCCTCGCCATACCAGCTCAATTCGACAATCGTCGCCTCCAGCCCCGCCGCGGCGAGCGCCAGCGCCAGCCCCTCGGAGGAGGCGCTGGCGTGGAAGACGACATCCGCGCCCCGCCCCTCCAGCGCGTCGGCGCCGACGAATCGCGCGCCGAGACTCTCAGCGATCTGCGCGCGGGAGTCCTCGTGATCATGGATCAGCACCTCGGCGCCCGGCAGGCGCGCAGCGAGCGCGGCGACCAGCAGGCCGAGAACGCCGGCGCCGATGACGACGATGCGGTCGCCCGGCCCGGCGCCCGAATCCCAAAGCCCGTTCAGCGCCGTCTCCATATTGGCGGCGAGCGGCGCGCGGCGGGCCGGCGTCTCCTGCGGAATTGGCCGCAGCATGGCGACGGGCGCGACGAAAAAATCCTGATGCGGATGGAGGCAGAACACGTCGCGGCCGAGAAGCTGGGCCGGCCCCTCCTCCACTCGGCCGACGGCGCAATAGCCGTATTTCACGGGAAAGGAGAAAGCGCCCTCCTGAAACGGCGCGCGCATGCGCTCCCATTCCGAGCGCGGCGCGCGGCCTTCGAAGACGAGCCGCTCCGTGCCGCGGCTGACCGCGCTCCACAGCGTCCGCACCAGCGCCTCTTCCGGCCCCGGGGTCGCGAGAGAGGCGACGCGCAAGGCGGCGTCACGCGGCGCCTCGATCCACAGGGAGCGCGCCTCTTTCATACCATTAAAGTAGGATTTATTCGACTCGGCCAATTTACAAACCTCATGCTTCGCGGCTATTGCTAGAACACGGCGGCGATGCGCGCCAGCCGATTTTCCCGGTTCCGCATAGGAAACGACGACTCGAATGTCCGCCGCCGCCCCCGCCGGTCTCCAGAACCGATCCGAACTCTTCCGGCGACGCCTGCTGGTCGCCGCGATCGACGCCGCCGTTTATGTCGCCCTGCTGATCTGGCTCGCCGATATTCTGGGGCAAGACGGCTGGAGCGTCATCGACGCCGCGATTCTCCTTTGCTTCGCCATTGCCGCGCCCTGGAGCGTGCTCGGCGTCAGCAACGCCATTCTCGGCTTCTGGCTCTTGCATTTCCATCCGCGCCCGCTCGATAGCGTCGCGCCTTTCGCCCGCGCCGGCGACACGCGACGCCGCATCCGCACGCGCACTGCCGTCACGCTGACCATTCGCAATGAGGACGCCGCCCGCGCGCTGACGCGGCTTGCCGCCATGAAGGCCGATCTCGACGCGACCGGCGAAGGCGCTCACTTCGATTGGTTCGTGCTGAGCGACACCACCGATCCGCGCATCGCCGCGCAGGAAGAGACCGAATTCACCCGCTGGCGCGCGGCCGAAGGCGCCGAGGCGACGCGGCTGCATTACCGCCGACGCTCCGACAATATCGGATACAAGGCCGGCAATATTCGCGATTTCTGCGAGCGCTTCGGCCGCGCCTATGAATTCATGATTCCGCTCGACGCCGACAGCCTGATGGACGGCGAGACGATTCTGCGCCTGGTGCGCATCGGCGAAGCCTATCCGCGCATCGGCATTATTCAGAGCCTCGTGGTCGGCGCGCCATCGCGCTCGGCCTTCGCGCGCGCCTTTCAATTCGGCATGCGCGCCGGAATGCGCAGCTACACGATGGGCGCGGCCTGGTGGAGCGCCGATTGCGGCCCCTTCTGGGGACATAATGCGCTGGTGCGCATCGCGCCTTTCGCGGCATATTGCGATCTACCGCGTCTTTCCGGCGAGAGGCATATTCTCTCGCATGATCAGATCGAGGCGGCGCTGATGCGGCGCGCGGGCTATGAGGTGCGCGTGCTGCCGGTGGAGAGCGGAAGCTATGAGGAAAATCCGCCGACGTTGCTGGAATTCATGCGCCGCGATCTGCGCTGGTGCCGCGGCAACATGCAATATTGGGAGTTGCTCTCTCTGCCGGGCCTGCTGCCGATGAGCCGCTTTCAGCTGGTATGGGCCATCAGCATGTTCATCGGCGCGCCGGCCTGGACGGCGATCATATTGCTCGGCGCGCTGCTGCCGCTGGTCGAGGATGTGTCGCGCTTTCCGTCTGGCTCGGCGGCGGCGCTCTATCTTCTGTTTCTCGGCTTTTATCTCGCGCCCAAGCTCGCCGGCTATGCGGATATTGCGCTGACGCCGGGCGGCGTGCGCCGCTATGGCGGCGCCGTCCGCCTGCTGCTCGGCGCGGCGCTCGAGATTGTCTTCTCCTTCATCATCGGCGCCGTCACGACATTCGGCGTCACTGTGCTGCTCGCGCGCCTTCCCTTCGAGGGCGAGGCGGGCTGGAGCGGACAGAGCCGCGACGCGCATGGCCTCGGCGCATGGGAGACGGCGCGCGCGCTCTGGCCGGCATTCGCTTTCGGCGCTCTGGTTCTCGCCATCGCCGGATTTTCCGCGCCTTCTCTGGCCTTGTGGTCGGCGCCGCTGACCTTCGGCTATGTCGCCGCATTTCCCTTTGCGCTCGCCAGCGCCTGGCCGCATCTCGGCGCCTGGTTCACGCAAGCAGGGCTCTGCGGCGTCCCCGAGGAATTCGCGCCGCCGCCGATCTTCGCCCGGCTGCGCGCGCCCCAGCGGCGGGAGGCGACGCCCGAGCCTCGGGCGATCGCTTCATCGGACGAACGCATTTCCGCGTGAGGGATCAGATGGGATCGGACGCTCGCATGAGAGACGAAACGCGCCGGGAAGAACTCCGCGCCTCGCTGCGCGTGCTGCGATCGGAGAGCGCGGACGCCGCCGCGCCGCGCATAATGGCGCCGCGCCGGCTCGTTGTCGTGGCCCCGCGGCCGGCCGCCGACGAGCCGCTGCCCCCGGCGCAACGCTTTCTCGCATCGGCCGCGCTCGCCGGGGCTCTGCTGATGGCGGTCGCGGCGCTCTCGGACGCGGCCGCCCACGCCATGGGCGCGATGGAGCCGCGCGCCATCGCGTCACTGGAGATGGGCCGCTCTCACTTCGGCTTCGGCCAATAGCCCTGCGGCGCGCCCGGCGCCCCGACCGGGGTCGTTTCCACCGGCCCTTCGCCGGTGATCTGAATGACGACCTCCTCCTCGCCGGCGCCGTCCCAGTGAACGCCGCCGGCCGGATGAAGCACATAGGAGCCCGCCGTCACCGGCCGCGCCTTCTTGAAATCCAGCTCCTCGCCGACGCCGTTCCACCATGTGCCCGAGACCACCACCGCATGGCGATCCCGCGAATGGAAGTGCGGGTTGGAATGATGTCCAGGCGGGAAGCGCACGCGCACCACATAGACGCCGGGCTTCGACGGATCGCCGAACAGCACCGCCTGGGCGGGGCCGATGCCGAGCGGGCTCTTGAATTGAACCTCGTCGGCGGGCTTGTAGACGAAACTCTTTTCCGGCTCCGCGCCAATGGGCGGGGTCTGGCCGAGAACCGCCGCCGCTGCGGCGCCCGCGAGGAGAAATCTGAGCTTGGTCATGGTTTGCTCTATGGACGCCGTCGGAAAATGTCGCAGTTCGGCCGCGTCTCGCCGACCATGAGCGCAGCATAGTCGCTAAAGCCTATAAGATAAATATGCACTTTGACGCCGACTCTCGCCCTCGCGGCGCCGCAGCGCGCTCGCCGAGCTGCGACGCGGAGCCGCAGCCGAACGAGGCGTTTTGCGCCTTCGCGGCTCTGCGGCGATTTCCTGGCGCTATTGCGAAACCCTGTCGCAAACTCTAGTGTCGAGGGCAGTTCGAACCCGGCGCCCTTCTATTGCGGAACGCGGGAATGACAACGCCCGCAGCCTTCGCCCTGCCGGGCGGCGAGGAGGAAACTCGAGGGAAATGAACAACAAGAACAACAAGGTCATTACAGCAGACGAAGCGATTGCGCTCATCAGCGAAAATGACGTTCTGACCACCACCGGCTTCGTCCAGAGCTGCATTCCCGAGGCGTTGCACGCCGCGCTGGAGAAGCGCTTCGTCGAGACCGGCGGACCGAGCGGCCTCACGCTCATCATGACCGCCGGCGCCGGCGACAGCAAAGGGCTCGGCACCGGCCGCCTGCATCATGAAGGCCTGCTGCGCCGGGTCATCGCCGGCAATTTCGGCCGCATGCCCAAGGTCGCTCAGGCCGCCGCGGAAAACAAGATTCTCGGCT
The DNA here is from genome assembly GCF_001644125.1 of Methylosinus sp. R-45379. Taxonomy (NCBI): domain Bacteria; kingdom Pseudomonadati; phylum Pseudomonadota; class Alphaproteobacteria; order Hyphomicrobiales; family Methylocystaceae; genus Methylosinus; species Methylosinus sp. R-45379. The sequence goes on along the minus strand of NZ_LUUM01000157.1, from coordinate 32,203 downwards.
ATAATCTTCCGCAAGGCGTCATCTCGCAGCTCTATCGCGCCTGCGCCGCCGGCCAGCCCGGCCTCTTCTCCAAGGTCGGCCTCTATACTTATGTCGATCCGCGCTTCGGCGGCGGCCGCGTCAACGAAGTGACGACAGAAGAGATCGTCAAGCATGTCGTCATCGACGAAGAGGAATGGCTGTTCTACACCGCGACGAAGATCGACGTGGCCTTCATCCGCGGCACCAGCGCCGACCCTTCCGGCAATATCAGCATGGAGAAGGAGGCGCTGACGCTCGACGTGCTCGCCCAGGCGATGGCCGCGCATAATAATGGCGGCATCGTCATCGCGCAGGTCGAGCGCATCGTCGAGGCCGGCTCGATTCGTCCCAAGGACGTGAAGGTTCCGGGCATTCTGGTCGATTGCGTGGTCGTCGCCGATCAGCCCGAGCTGCACCGTATGAATTACGGGATCATGTATAATCCGGCGCTGGCCGGCGAGATTCGCGTTCCGGTCGAGAGCATGGCGAAAATGCCGCTCGACGCGCGCAAGATCATCGCGCGCCGCGCCGCCTTCGAGCTGCCGCCCAATGGCGTCGTCAATCTCGGCGTCGGCGCGCCGGAGGGCATAGCCGCCGTCGCCAATGAAGAGAAGCTCACGCCCTTCATCACACTGACGACAGAAGCCGGCGCCATAGGCGGCGTGCTCGCCTCGGGCTCCTCCTTCGGCTCCGCCACCAACGCCGATTCGATCATCGATCAGAACACGCAATTCGACTTCTATGACGGCGGCGGTCTCGATATGACCTGCCTCGGCATGGCCGAATGCGACGAGCAGGGCAATGTGAACACCAGCCGCTTCGGCGGACGCCTCAACGGCTGCGGCGGCTTCATCAACATCAGCCAGAACGCGCGCAGCGTCGTCTTCGCCGGCACATTCACCGCCGGCGGGCTCGACATTGCGATTCAGGACGGCGAGGTGAAAATCCTCAAAGAGGGCCGCGCGCGAAAATTCCTGAAATTCGTCGAGCAGGTGACGTTCAGCGGCAAATATGCGCAAAAGCGCGAGCAGCCGGTGATCTATGTCACCGAGCGCTGCGTCTTCCAGCTGACGAAGGAAGGCCTCGAGCTGATCGAGATCGCGCCGGGCATAGACATTGAGCGGGATATTCTTCCGCATATGGACTTCAAGCCCATCGTCAAGCATCCGATATTGATGGACAAGCGCATCTTCGTCGACGAGCCGATGGGGTTGATCTCCGATCTGCTCAATCTCGACCTGCAGGATCGCGTGAGCTATGACGCCGATCGCAATATTCAGTTCCTCAATCTCGAGGGCTGGAGCGCGCGCTCCAAGCGCGACATCGACGATCTGCGCAAGATGCTGATCGACGCCTGCCAGAAGATCGGCAAGCGCGTCAATCAGGTCGTCAATCTCGACAACTTCCGCATCAGCGAGCATCTCTACGATTACTATGCGGAGATGATCCAATATATGCTCGAGAATTATTATGTGACGACGACGCGCTACACGACCAGCGCCTTCCTGCGCTTGAAGCTCAAGGAAGCGCTGAGCAAGCGCGGCATCGCCCCGCATGTCTTCGAGCGCAAGGAGGACGCGCATAGCTTCCTCGAGGTGATCGGCGAAGGCTGAGCGGCCATTCTACCCTCCCCTTCAGGGGGAGGGTCGGCCGGCGATATCGAGCCGGGGTGGGGTGAGACGCGAGGAGCTGCTCTCCCCTCCCGAGCGCCGAAGGCGCTCTGTAGAACGTGTTTCCACCTAGTCTCGCTCGGCGCGCCCCGCCCCGTTCACCCTTTCGGCGGCTCGAGCCACGCCCGGGCGACGAACGCTCTCGATTCCGGCGCGCATTGCGCTACAATCTGCGAAATGTCGCGCCCTTCCTCCGCAGATTACGCCATCACGCCGCAGATTTTGCTGCGGGCCTATTCGATCGGCCTTTTCCCAATGGCGGAAAGCGCCGAAGAGGAGCAGCTCTTCTGGGTCGACCCCCAGGAGCGCGCCATTTTCCCGCTGGATGCGTTCAAGGTCTCACATTCGCTCGCCAAGACGATCCGATCGGATCGTTTCGAGGTGCGGGTCGATACGGATTTCGACGCCGTGATCGCGGCTTGCGCGGCCTCCGCGCCCAAGCGCGAGAACACTTGGATCAATTCCGAGATCAAGCGGCTCTATCGCAAGCTGTTCGACATGGGCTTCGCCCATACGGTCGAATGCTGGCGGGATGGAAGACTGGTCGGCGGCCTCTATGGCGTCTCTATGCGCGCCGCCTTTTTCGGCGAGAGCATGTTCCACCTCGAGACCGACGCCTCCAAAGTGGCGCTGGCGCACCTCGTCGCGCGGCTCGTCAAAGGCGGCTTCCGCCTGCTCGACACGCAATTCATGACCACGCATCTCGCCTCGCTCGGCGCGATCGAGGTCAGCCGCGACGCCTATCATGCTCTGCTGGAGCAGTCTTTGTCGGTCCCTGCCCGTTTCGCCGCCTGGCCGGACGACGCGCCCGTTCCCGGCCGCGAGATCGTCGCGATTCTGCGGCCGGAGCCACAGCTCAGAACGGAAAAGGCGAAGGCGCCGTAGCGGGCGCCGGCTCCTGCGCGGGCTGCTTCTTTTTCTTCTTCTTGGGCTTTTCGGCCGGAGCCGCGGCCGCTGGCTCGGCGCTCTCCGGGGCCTTCGCGGCCTCCGGCGGAACCGAATCGCGCGGGCCGATCGGCGCGGCCTCGACCGGAACGGGCGCGACCGGCTCGACCTTGCGAGAGCGGGAGCGCTTCTTCTCCGGCGCAGGGGCGGCAGTGGCCGCCGCCGCAGGATCGACCGCCGGCGCCTGAACGATCTCCTTGCCGCCGCGGCAATCGACCAGCCAAACGTCATAGACCGGGTGCTCGACGCCATGCAGGCCTGGGCTCGCTGCGAACATCCAGCCGGAGAAAATCCGCTTGGCGTCGTTCTTCCCCGTGTCCTGCTCGTCGACCTCGACGAAGCTCGTGGTCTGCGGAGCCTCGGTCTGCGGACGCGTGTTGCAGACGCGCGGCGTCACCTGAAGCGAACCGAATTGCACGGTCTCGTCTATGGCGACGTCGAAATTGATGATCCGGCCTGTCGTCTTGTCGAGCCCGGCGAAAATGGCGGTGGGATTGCGTATGGGATCCGCGGCCGCCGCGCCGAGGCCGACGAGGAAGGCGGCTCCCGAAAGAGCGAAACGCAGGCGGAAGCAGCGGGAGATCATATCGGCTCTCGTTTCCGATCTCTGGCTCGGGCCAGCCGCCCGCGCCTCATGCGCCGTCGTTGAATAGGAAGAGCGTGGCGGATCGATGGTCGCGGACAGGGCCGCGACCGTCTCGCCTCAAGCCTCGGGGGTCCAGGCCTGATAGTCGCCGCCGGCGGGAGCGCGGCGGCCCTCGGCCAGGATCGAGCCCGGCGGATGATAGGCGGCGGAGGTGCCGGTCAGATTGGGGCGATAGGTCAGCTCCCATTCCTTCGGCTCGTATTTCTCCTGCGTCGGCGGCGTGTCGACCGTGTGGTGCAGCCAGCCGTACCAGCCGGGCGGCGTCGCCGAGCCCTCGGCATAGCCCTTATAGATGACCCAGCGGCGCTCGAAGCCGAGCGCCTTGTCCTTCTTGCCGCCTCGGCGGCGGTAATAGACATTGCCGAACTCATCCGTCCCGACGCGCTCGCCATAGAGCAGCGTCCACAGGCCCGTGCTGAGCGTCGCCCGGTTCCACCAGGTGAAGAAGCGAATGATGTAGGACATGTCGGAAGCGTCCAAGAATGTTTGCGTGGCCCCTTATTGCGTCAAGACAGCGCAATGTCCAGTCGGGCGCGCCACTTCCGCTGCGTGGGCTTTGCTTTTGGCGCGAAGTCGTAGAAAAGGAGGCATGTGACAGAAAGACGACAGCTGTCGCGCCGCCAAGGCGCGCCGCAGAGAGCTGAAACCATTGGCTTCCAGCTCTCGTGGACAAGAGCCACGCGTCGAAATTCCAAGGGACGGCCGCATGATTTCCAAAGCCTCGAGGCTCATTCTTCACGCCGCTCTGGCGGCGATCCTTTCAGTGGGGAGCGCGCGCGCCCTCGATATTTCCGGCGCCGGCGCGACTTTTCCCCTGCCCATCTACGCCAAATGGGCGCAGAGCTATTCGAAAGAAACCGGCAATCGCGTCAATTATCAATCGATCGGCTCGGGCGGCGGCATCCGCCAGATCAAGGCGCGGACAGTCACTTTCGGCGCCTCGGACCAGCCGCTGAGCGCCAAGGAGCTCGACGCAGCCGGGCTCATCCAATGGCCGCAAGTGGTGGGCGGCATCACCCCCGTCGTCAATCTGGACGGGGTCGGCTCCAATGAGCTGGTCCTCGACGGGACCACGCTCGCGCGCATTTTTATCGGCGAAATCAAGCTCTGGAACGATCCGGCGATCCACGCGCTGAACCCGAAGATCGCTCTGCCGGCGACGTCGATCGTCGTCGTGCACCGCTCGGACGGATCGGGCACGACTTTCTGCTTCACCCACTATCTCTCCCGCGTCTCCGCCGATTGGAAGGCGAAGGTGGGCGAGAACGTGGCTGTGGAATGGCCGCTCGGCCTCGGCGCCAAGGGCAATGAGGGCGTCGCCAATAATGTCGCCACCGCCAAAGGCGCGATCGGCTATGTCGAATTCGCCTACGCCAAGCAGAATAAGCTCGCCGCCGTCAGCCTGGTGAATCGCGACGGCAAGATCGTCGCGCCGGGCAAGGAGAGCTTCGAGGCCGCCGCCGCCAATGCCGATTGGGCCGGCGCGCCGGGCTTTTTCCATCTGCTGACCGAGCAGCCGGGCGCGGGCTCCTGGCCGATCGCGGCGGCGACCTTCATTCTGCTGCCGAAGCAGCCGCAGGATGCGGCCGCGGCGCTGGAAGCGCTGAAATTCTTCGACTGGGCTTTCTCCAAGGGCGCCGCGGCGGCCGAGGAGCTGGATTTCGAGCCCATGCCAGCCTCCGTGGTGACGCTGATTCGCAAGAGCTGGGCGGCCAATGTGAAGGATGCGAATGGAAAACCGCTGCTGAACTGACCATAAAGGTCGGCAGCGGCCGCGCGCGGCCTATTCGCACAGGAGCGGCCGATGACGCAGACGATCTCCACGAGATGCTGCGTGGTCGGCGGCGGCCCGGCGGGGCTGATGGCGGGCTTTCTGCTCGCCCGCGCCGGCGTCGAGACGATCGTCCTCGAGAAGCACGCCGATTTCCTGCGCGATTTCCGCGGCGACACGATTCATCCCTCCACGCTTCAGCTGATGTTCGAGCTCGGCCTGCTCGAGGATTTTCTGAAGCTGCCCCATCGCAAGGCGTTTCAGCTCTCCGCGGTTTTGGGAGACCGTAAATTCGTCGTCGCCGACTTCCGCGGCCTGCCGACCTTGTGCAAATTCGTCGCCTTCATGCCGCAATGGGATTTTCTCGACTTCATCGCCGGCGAGGCGAAGAAGCTGCCGAATTTCCGCCTGTCGATGAAGACTTCCGCAGAGAGCCTGCTCGAGGAGGGTGGCCGTATCGTCGGCCTGCGCGCCGAGGGGCCGGAGGGGCCGCTCGAGATCAGAGCCGATCTCACCATCGCCGCGGATGGGCGGACCTCGCGAATGCGCGAATCGGCGGGCCTCGCGGTCGAGGATTTCGGCGCGCCGATGGATGTGCTGTGGCTCGAGCTGCGGCGCAAGGCGGATGATCCGGATGAGACCTTCGGCCGCGTTGCGCCGGGCCGCATGGTGGCGATGATCGAGCGCGGCTCCTATTGGCAGATTGGCTATGTGATTCCAAAAGGCGGCGCGCTAGCGCTGAGGAGCCGGCCGATCGGCGAGTTTCGCCGCGCCCTGGCCGACAGCGTTCCCTTTCTCGAGGATCGCGTCGAGGATTTGCGGGATTGGGAGGATGTGAATCTGCTGACCGTGCAGGTCGATCGGCTGAAGAATTGGAGCCGGCCGGGCCTACTCTGCATCGGCGACGCGGCCCATGCGATGTCGCCGATCGGCGGCGTCGGCATCAATCTCGCGATTCAGGATGCGGTGGCGACCGCCAATCTCCTCACCGAAAAGCTGCGCGAGGGGACGCTGCGCGACGAGGACGTCGGCGCCGTGCAGAAGCGCCGCGAGCTTCCGGCGCGGATGACGCAACGGCTGCAGCTCTTCATTCAGAATCGCGTGATCCGTAACGTGCTCGCCGCGGACCGGCCCTTCGAGCCGCCGCTGGCCTTGCGGCTTTTGGATATTTTCCCGGCGCTACGGCAATTGCCGGCGCGGCTGATCGGCCTCGGCGTCCGGCCGGAGCACATCAATTCATCGCGCGGATAAAAGCGCCGAAGGCGCGCGGGCCGTCGCCGGTCTTGGCCTTGGCGATCACCTTCAGGCTATCGGCGGCGATCGACCAGAACTCATTGGTGAACCAATTGGCGACATAGATCGTCTTGCCGTCGCGGCTCGCCCCTATGCCTTCCGGATATTCGCCGACCTTCACCTGCGACACCGACGCGAATGTCGAGAGATCGAAGACGCTGACCGATTCGGCATATTGATCGGTGACGAAGCCCCTGCCCTGCGCCAGCGCCACGCAATAGGGCCGCTTGCCGACCTTCACCGTGGCGATGACGCGCCGGCTCGAAAGATCGACGACGCTGACATCATCCGATTCGACATTGGCGGTGTAGGCGCGCTCGCCCTTGGCGTCGATGGTGACGCCGAAGGGATGACGGCCGACATCGAGCTCGCCGAGCTTCTCGAAGGACGCCGCATCGACGAAGGCGATTTTATTGGCGTCGCGAATCGCCACGAGGATCGTCTTGCCGTCGGGCGTAACTGCGACGCCGGAGGGCGTGACGCCGACCTTCGCCGTGGCGACGACGCCCGCTTCGGGATCGACCGAAAAGAGCCGCTGCTCATACATATCGGCGACATAGACGCGCTTGCCGTCCGGTGCGACGGCGAGGCCGAGCGGACCGCCCTCCAGCGGAATCTTGCGCAGGACGCGACGCTCGCGCGTGTCGACGACGGAGAGATATTTGCCCTCCGGGCTCGTCACATAGGCGCGCGCCCCATCCGCCGAGACGGCGACGCCGGCCGGCTTGCCGCCGATCGCCAGAGTCGCGACGGGCGCCATGGTCGAAAGATCGACGATGGTGAGATCGCCGCTGCCCTGATTGGTGACGAAAGCCTCGTCCGCTCCCGCGGGCGAGGCGAGAGCGAGCCCGAGAAGGGCGGCGCGCGCCGCCCTGCCCCAGGATGCAGAGATCATTTGCCTTCGACCTTGGCCTTCAGCGAGGCGAGGCCGGCCTTGTAGAGATCGCCCACCGCCTTCAGCGCGGCCTCGTCGGAGAGCTCCGGCGGCGGATCGTTGTTCGGGAAGCCGCGGTAGAAGGCGCCGCGCCATTCGACGACGCTCTTGTCGCCCTGCGGCTTTATCGTGATCGTCGAGGAGTAATTGTTCACCGGCAGGATCTTCACATCCACCTTCTCGATGCGATAGGCGAGCGAGAAGTCCTTGGCGTCATATTTGGTGAGCAACTCGTCGATCTCGCCGCCATTCTTCAGCGTGATATGGCGAGTGGCCTTGTCGGGCGTGTTGTCGCCCGTTCCTTCCGTCTTGGCGACGGGGGGCAGCCAGCTCAAATCCTGGAAATTGCCGACGATGGCCCAGACCTTCTCGGCCGGAGCCGCGATCTCGATCGTCTCCGTCACCTTCTGGCGCGAGGGGCCGTGGGCGAGCGCGGCCGACGAAGCCAGAGCCGCGAGCGACAAGGCGGCCAGGAAACCCCGGCGCGCGACGACGAATGACATGACTACCTCCTGCAGGGCTTTTTAGGCGCCTATTGCCCCGGCGCCGCCGGCGCGCAACTAACTCCTCCGCGCCCTGCGGCGTCAAGACTCCCGATCTCGGCGGGCGGAAAATCCCGCCATAGGGCGGCAGAGCTCCCGGAGAGGCGACAAAGCTTTCGGCGAGGAATGAGGCGCCGCCCGCCGGCCTGCTCGAGAATCGCGCTCCGATCCCCCTTACGTAAAGCCCGGCTCACGTCGAGCCCGTTGTCCAGAGCGCGACTCGGCTTTCCCCATTATCCACGGAATTTTGCAAGATATTGTCTGATTATTTATTCCTCACACTACATCTTGACGCCCATGGAAGAGTGACGCACTGTGCCGGGGTCTAATGACGCAGCGGCGGATGATCGAAAAAGCTGGTTCTCGCGCGCCCCGAGCGGGCGGCGCGACGCTTTTCGGCAGCCTAAGCTGCGCCTCGTCGCCGCGGCTATCCGCCGCGCTGCGGCCCGACCCCCGTATCTGCGTTTCCAGCCGACGTAGAGTCCCTGCCAAAACGAGCTTGTCGCGACCGACTCATCGGCCGCGATCGATTCACCGCGCGCAATTTTCGAGGATCGAAATACGATGAAGATCGAGCGACGCCACACGACCGCCGGCCAGTCTCCCTATGCGGATATCGAATTTCGCGCCGCGCGCAGCGAGATCCGCAACCCTGACGGCTCGGTGGTGTTCTCGCTCGAGAATATCGACGCGCCGGCCGATTGGAGCCAGGTCGCCGTCGACGTGCTCGCGCAGAAATATTTCCGCAAGGCCGGCGTGCCGGCGCGGCTGAAGCGCGTCGAGGAGCATGAGGTTCCGAGCTTCCTGTGGCGCTCTGTTCCCGATTCTGAGGCGCTCGCCCTTCTGCCCAAGGCGGAGCGCTATTCCTCCGAGACCTCGGCGCGCGAGGTGTTCGACCGTCTCGCCGGCGCCTGGGCCTATTGGGGCTGGAAGGGCGGCTATTTCGACTCGGAGGAGGACGCCTCCGCCTTTCAGGACGAGCTGCGCTACATGCTGGCGCGCCAGATGGCGGCACCCAATTCGCCGCAATGGTTCAACACCGGCCTGCATTGGGCCTATGGCGTTGACGGCCCCAGCCAGGGTCATTTCTATGTCGACTACCAGACCGGCAAGCTGACCAAGTCCAAGACCGCCTATGAGCATCCGCAGCCACACGCCTGCTTCATCCAGTCGGTGGAGGACGATCTCGTCAATGACGGCGGCATAATGGATCTTTGGGTGCGCGAGGCGCGCCTGTTCAAATATGGCTCCGGCACCGGCTCCAATTTCTCCAAGCTGCGCGGCGAGAAGGAGAAGCTCTCGGGCGGCGGCTCCTCCTCCGGCCTCATGTCCTTCCTCAAGATCGGCGACCGCGCGGCGGGCGCGATCAAATCCGGCGGCACCACGCGCCGCGCCGCGAAAATGGTGGTGGTCGATGTCGACCATCCCGATATCGAGGCCTTCATCGACTGGAAGGTGAAGGAGGAGGAGAAGGTCGCCTCGCTCGTCGCCGGCTCCAAGATCGTCAAGAAGCATCTGAAAGCCGTGCTGCGCGCCTGCGTCAATTGCGAGGGGCCGGGCTTCGACTGCTTCGACCCCGAGAAGAACCCCGCATTGAAGCGCGAGATCAGAGCCGCGCGCCGCGCCGAGGTGCCGGACAATTACATCAAGCGCGTCATTCAATTCGCGCGTCAGGGCTATAAGGACATTTCCTTCGACACCTATGACACCGATTGGGACAGCGAGGCCTATCTCACCGTCTCCGGCCAAAACTCCAACAACACCGTGCGCGTCACCGACGAATTCCTGAAGTCGGTGGAGACGGATGGCGATTGGACGCTGACGCGCCGTCTCGACGGCAAGCCGTCCAAGACGCTGAAAGCCCGCGAATTGTGGGAGAAGATCGGCTATGCCGCCTGGGCCTCGGCCGATCCCGGCATTCAGTTCCACACGACGATCAACGACTGGCACACCTGCCCGGCCGGCGGCGCCATACGCGCCTCCAATCCGTGCTCGGAATATATGTTCCTCGACGACACCGCCTGCAATCTCGCCTCGCTGAACCTGCTGCAGTTCCGCGATCCGCAGACGAAGCGTATCGACGTCGACTCTTATGAGCACGCCGTGCGGCTATGGACCGTCGTGCTGGAAATCTCGGTGCTGATGGCGCAATTCCCTTCGCGAGAGATCGCGCAGCTGTCTTACGAATATCGCACGCTCGGCCTCGGCTACGCCAATGTCGGCGGCCTGCTGATGTCCTCCGGCATCGCCTATGACAGTGAGGCCGGCCGCGCGATCTGCGGCGCGCTTTCCGCGATCATGACCGGCGTCGCCTATCGCGCCTCGGCGGAAATGGCCAAGGAGCGCGGCCCCTTCTCGGGCTTCGAGGCCAATCGCGAAGCCATGCTGCGCGTCATTCGCAATCACCGCCGCGCCGCCCATGGCCAGCGCGCCGGCTATGAAGGACTCGCGACCGCGCCCGTGCCGCTCGACCACGCCGCCTGCCCCGATGCGGCGCTCATCGCCCGCGCGACCCGCGCCTGGGACGAGGCGCTCGCGCTCGGCGAGGAGCATGGCTATCGCAATGCGCAAGTCTCCGTCGTCGCGCCGACCGGCACGATCGGCCTCGTCATGGATTGCGACACCACCGGCATAGAGCCGGATTTCGCTCTGGTGAAATTCAAGAAGCTCGCCGGCGGCGGCTATTTGAAGATCGTCAATCGCGCCGCGCCGGAAGCCTTGCGCGCTCTCGGCTATAGAGAATCCGAGATCGCCGAGATCGAGGCCTACGCCGTCGGCCACGCCTCGCTCTCCAACGCCCCGGCGATCAACACGACCTCGCTGCGCGCGCGCGGCTTCACCGACGAGAAGATCGAGACGGTGGAAAAGGCGCTCGCCTCCGCCTTCGACATCAAATTCGTCTTCAACAAATGGACGCTCGGCGCGGATTTCCTCACTGGCGCGCTGAAGGTTCCGCCGGCCGCGCTCGAGGATGCGAGCTTCGATCTGCTCACCCATCTCGGCTTCTCGCGCCAGGACATCGAGGCCGCCAATGTCCACATTTGCGGCGCGATGACTCTGGAAGGCGCGCCGCATTTGAAGGCGGAGCACTATCCCGTGTTCGATTGCGCCAATCCCTGCGGGCGCACCGGCAAGCGCTATCTCTCGGTGGAGAGCCACATTCGCATGATGGCGGCGGCGCAGCCCTTCATCTCGGGCGCGATCTCCAAGACGATCAACATGCCCAATGATGCGACCGTCGAGGATTGCGAGGCGGCCTATCTCCTGTCCTGGAAGCTGGCGCTGAAGGCCAACGCCCTCTATCGCGACGGCTCCAAGCTGTCGCAGCCGCTCTCCTCGCAGCTCGTCTCCGACGCGGACGACGAGGCGGAGGAAGTCGCCGAGGAGATCCTCTCCGCCAATGCGCCGGCGCGCGCGGCGGCGATCGCCGAACGCATCGTCGAGCGCGTGGTGCATCAAGTGGTGCGCGAGCGCGAGAAGCTGCCGGATCGGCGCAAGGGCTACACGCAGAAGGCGGCCGTCGGCGGCCATAAGGTCTATCTGCGCACGGGCGAATATGTGGACGGGCGCCTCGGCGAGATCTTCATCGACATGCACAAGGAAGGCGCCGCCTTCCGCAGCTTGATGAATAATTTCGCCATCGCCATCTCGCTCGGCCTGCAATATGGCGTGCCGCTCGAGGAATATGTCGACGCCTTCACCTTCACGCGCTTCGAGCCCGCGGGCTTCGTGCAGGGCAATGACGCGATCAAGAACGCAACGTCCATTCTGGACTATGTGTTCCGCGAGCTGGCGATCTCCTATCTCGGGCGCAACGACCTCGCCCATGTGTCGCCGGAGGATATCGGCCATGACGTGCTCGGCAAGGGCGAGCATGAGGGCAAGGCGCCAGAGAGCGCATCGTCGGTCGTCTCGAAAGGACTGCTGCGCTCCAAGACGGATCGGCTGATGCTGGTGCGCGGCGGCGCGACGGCGCTGCGCGAGAATGTCACGGAAGAGGCGGAGCAGCCTTTGTCCGAGCTCGGCTGGACCGCGCCGACGCGCCCGGTGGAGAGCGTCGCCGACAAGCGCGCCGAAGCGCGGATGAAAGGCTATGTCGGCGAAGCCTGCCCCGAATGCGCGAATTTCACGCTCGTGCGCAATGGGACATGCCTGAAATGCGAGACCTGCGGAAGTACGACTGGGTGCAGTTAGGTATTCCGAGTTGATCGATCGAGGCGAGGCGGAAGCCCCGCCTCCTCGGCGACGGAAACCCAAACTCTCTGCAAGGCTAAAAACAGACTCAGACTTCCAGAACCGCCAGCGCGCGTCGCTGGCGGAATTGCGCCAGAGCCCGTTGAAAAGCCCCTCGCTCCTCACTTGCCGGCGCGCAGCGTTCTGGTGGGCGACGGCAAACCTCACAGCCACACGAGAAGCAGGATGCACGAAACCGGCGTCCATCAAGAACGCCCAGTGATGCCTCAGCTTGTCAGAAATTCAATGCCGCCGCATGTTTGCTCTAGAACCAGAGGCTATCGGAAATGTATTAGCATAACGGCCCCACCACTTACTAAATGGTAAAACAACATGCACACGCTTCTTGATCAAATCGAAGCCTCTCTCGAAATAAAGCAATATTATCTTTCGTTGTTCACAGCTCTTTGCATTCCAGATATTGCAGGCGCTTTGAGTTCCGAAAATGGAGAAGCGACTGGACGGAAATATGCAGATTGGTATGAGAAATGGGCTCGCCCAAGGTGTAAAGAAATAAAGCTCGCTTCAATTCCAGAACATGCTCCAGATTCAGTGCGTCAATTTATAAGTAAACAGAAATTCGAAAATCCATTTACCGGCGATAACTGCTATCTATTTCGCTGCTCGTTACTTCACCAAGGCAGCTCGCAACATCAAAAAAATCCATACACTCGCATTTTATTTGTCGAGCCGCAATCTACAAGACAAAAAATAGGTGCAGATGTATCAATGCATTATGCAACTATTAAAGATGCATTATGTATCGATGTTGACCTGTTCTGCAAAGAAATAACATCTGGAGCACGATTGTGGCTTGATAATATCAAAGCGGATCCTAATTACATCAGGAATAGTAAGCGATTTGCCCGCCGTTATGACAATGGCCTATCGCCGTACATTGATGGGATTCCTGTTGTTAGCTAAATTGTCCAGCCAAATGCTCCAGAGCTAAGCACGCCCATCTACGGCGTTCCACGCGCCACGCTCTGGGGCACGATCTTAAGCTCTCCTTCGCGGTCTCCATACCGACGCCAATTCGGCGAGCGCATCGGCAATTTCGCGTAGGCTCCACCCGCCTCCGGACACACGCCCCCCGATCCGGTATTCGCCTGTCAAAGCGAACGGAAGCGATTCGCCCCACCGTCACAACGGCCTTCGCTCCCACACCGCTTTCTCGCGGCGTAGTGACTGCCCACGCCTCCATAACGAAATGAAAGAAAGCCGCGCCTCGACCTCACGCAAAGATTCGACATATCAATTCTTGCAAACAAAGAATTGATACAACAATTCTACGCTGAAATCGCGAATGTTTACGTAGATTGACTCTCATTTGTTCATTCTATACACATCAGCCACCACATCGAGCGCGTCTCAACGCGCGCTCGATATCGACCTCTCATGGATTATCGATGGTGTGCTACTTCCTACCTGATGCCGAACGTCTGTCGATGCAAGGCTATGCTCCAGTCGAGCACGTGCCCGTCCTGTTCGACGCGGACTTCCGCTATTGTCGCGTGCACAATCGCTATCTTCGCGAGCGGGCGCGCGGCGAGTGGCAACCAGACGAGGGCGCGGACATGATCCGATGCCACCGCCCGGCCGCGAAAACCGTCCAGAACGTAGCGCGGCATCTCGGGGTGTTGGTCGATTGGTGCGCGCAGGCGGGCAAGGACTGGCGGACCCTGACATACGACGACGTCCTCGATTTCCAACATGGAATGACGAATGGGACATGGTCGCTTAGCGACAAGAAACTGTCGGCAGAGACAGCGAATCAGCGCGCCGACGAGGCGACCAGCTTCCTTCGGTGGGCCGCCGCCAGGAATCTGCGCGATCCTTTCGAACTCAGATTCACTGTCAAGCGTCGCCCGATACACACCGGGAGATCGTCCGCGTCGACGATCGCCACCGTTCGCGTTCGCCTCGGTCGCTGCAAGAAGTCACACACTCGTCACATCGCATCCGTCGCGCTGCTGCCCCAGCCCGAACAGATACGCACGTGGCTCCAAGAGGTGCTCAGAATCCGCGGCCGGGCAAAACACCTCGCCTGCAAATTCGTTCTCGAGACCGGCGTTCGAAAGGAGGAGCTCGCTGCGATCGAAGAGGGGCAGATCCCAACCGCACCGCAGCTAGACGCTCTCCATGGTGGGGTCGCAACATATCCCGTCACGCTCGAGGTGACCAAGGGCGGACGCCCGCGCACCATCCTCGTCGCCGTCGAACTCCTGCGCGAACTGCGGAGATGGATCGACGGACCGCGGCTCAAGTTACGGCTGCTGTACAAGAAGAGGACCGGCGACGATCCCAGCCAGCGACTCTTCCTTTCTGATTCCAAGGGCTACGAGGGCACGCCGATCTCGGGCGACACGCTGTATCGAACGTTCCGCAACGTGAAAAGCGGCCTAATCAAGTGGCATCCGCATTTCGCGCGGCATACGTACGCATGCTTTTATGTGATGGCCACGATCCGCATGGAAGCCGGCGCCAAGTCGCTCGAAGAGATGGGCGTCGCATGGATCAAATCGCGAAGCGAATGGCATTTGAAGGTGCTACGGGACCAACTCGGGCATCTCAGCGAAGAGACGACCGAGATCTATCTGCGCTGGCTGATGACGACTGCTGGCGTCGCGAATACCGCAAGAGAATGGCACACATTCCTTTCCGGCGACGAGGATGCAGAAGCAGAAGCAGAGGCGGAGGTCGAGCCGTGAACGAGACGCTCCGCTTCTGGGTGATCCCAGACAACGACGTCCGCTATGAGGTGGATCTCTCTGAGTTCGCCGTCGGCGCCACCGCCGAAGACACGGATCCGAGAGGTAGAAGCGGTTGGAAAGGCGACTATCAGGGGCGTCCGCTCTTCGCCGAAGAGGCCGCAGATTATTTCCGAATTCGTCGGCCAGCTAAGACAGAGAGTAAACGTTTCGCATGGATACTTCGCACGTTTTTCCGTTTCCTCGATTCGATTGACCCGAAAGGCGAGATTTCGAGCTGCCTACATCTGGTGGATGGACACGGTATCCTCTGCAAGGAATGGCTGAGAGACCGAAGTTCAATATATAGAGCAGTCAAGTTGGTGGTCGATGGCTTACGGCAAACGAACGGCGCCTCCGCACTCTTCTGGCCGACCCCCAAAAGGGAAGAAATCCCTACATCCGATTCGATCGACGAAAAGGCCGTGCAGTGTGTGTACACGGCCTTGAAACGAGAGGCGATGGCAATCAAGGCGATGCTTCGCGAAGGCGAAGCTTTAGCGGACATGGGAAGGGATCCTCGCGGGAGGGTTTCGGCGCCGAATACCGCGGCGTGGGACTCACCGGAAAATCATGCTTGGTTGATTAGGGAACTTACTCGTGAACAATTGCCGTCAAAAAATGATTTCTGGAAGCTAAGCGCGCATGGCCTCAATAAGGCAGCGAGCATTCGGGGACCAGCATATCTAGCGCCCTGCATGAGCATTCATGGATGCGAGGGCATTGTTGGGAAGTTGAGATGGTTTTTTTTGGGAATGCAGGACCTGATGGTCTTCTTTTGGCTGTTCATTTTCGGTACCGGCTGGAATGCGTCGACGACCCTCGCGTTGGACGTCTCTCGCGACGATCTATGGTGTGAGGATCATCCCCATCAGCCCGACCGATTTGCCGTTATTCAGTCGTTCAAAGCGCGTTCCGACAAACATGTTTTCGCGCTCTCGCTCAAACAACCCGAGTGGCACCCTTATCGAGTCTTGCGCTGGATCATTGAGCGAACCGAGCCTTTGCGACGAACGGCGCGGGCCCGTCTCGAGGATGCGAAGCGAGCCTATTCGCGCGAGGAGACGCAGGAAAATGCACGCGATGTCGAAAGACTCGAGGCTATCGTGCGGAGTCCGTGGCTGTATCAAGGCGCGGGAAAAATCGGCGAAATCAACCGCCTCGAGGACCAAGATATTGATCGCATCAACAACCTCGTGCGAGCCGTGGTCAAGCGGCATAAACTCGGCAATAGGTTTTCGTCGCTGCGGAAGATGACCACCAGCCACGCTCGCGACGCATGGATCGGTCACGCCTACGTTCAAAGCGGCTATAGTCTTTTTATCGCGCGCATCGCTGCACAGCACGCAGATTCAAGCAGCCTCAAGCATTATATTCGCCGTCATCGTTACAGAGCGCACAGTGAACAAATTGTTCGTCGGGTTCAGAACGCGATGTTCTCCGAAATCGGCGCAGGTCGTCCGCTCGAGCCGACGCGACTCCGCCTGCTCGTTATGAACGGCGAGGTTACTCCCGATCAAGAAGCGAGGCTACTGGATAGACGCAATAGAACGCGGCTCGGCATGGGCTGTCTGGATCCCACCCGGCCGCCGCCAGAGGTTGCTCCCGATCATGTCGATGGCGCGCTCTGCCGCATCCAACGCTGCACCGGCTGCCGCCACGGTGTTGTGTTCGAAGACAGCCTCGAACCGCTGACGCGGGCAAAAGCCGAACTCGTGTTTTTGAAGCGGCAGATTCCTCTCACATCGTGGCTCGGCACGTCGTTCGACGACGAAGAGCGCTCATTGGACGCGATCTTGGAGCTATTCGCGCTCCCCGAGCGTGTCGAGGCTCTAATCCAGACGTGGCTCGCGCGTTTTGAATCGGGACAGGCTATTCCGCATGAAGTCTACGCGTCGTACTAACTCGGTTGCCTCCCGAGAGAACGTCTCCAGAGAGAAATGGCTCGGCAAGATCGCCAGCTCGATCGGCGACACCGGCACTCTCGGGAAGCGTCCCTGGTCGGAAGTCCGCGAAATCGAGTTTCTACCGGGCATAAAAATCGGTTGCGCCGCCTATGTCGTGCCTCAACATTGGTTGCCGCCTGGACCAACGCGCCGGCTCAGCTTTCGGACGATCGAGCCCGTCATAAGCGTCGGAGGACCGCCGAAAGTCCTCGAAAAATGGGAGGAAAGCCTCCGCAGATCGCTATTCGCGATGTGGCTACCTCGACGTACTCAAACCGGCATCCGCTGTTATAAGCCGACCTCATGGATCAGAGTCTGCTCTATGCTGATTAGAGCGGCCCGTTGGTCCGTTACGCACCGACCGTCGCTGGATGGACGGCTATGGGGCCACCTTACGCTCGAAGACTGGAGGACGATGATCGAGGCGGAGTTCAACGGCACCTCGCCACATCCCGAGACGATGAAACGCAACCTCGAGGACCTCGGTTGTCGCGGCATCCTTTCCGACTATCCAACGAAAGAAAAAATGCCCGTCGGCTCCGATCCCATCCCGGAAAATATTCGGTGTGGAGAGCCCGCGCAAAAAGCGAAGCCTCAGAAAAAGCCCCGTCACTTCCTGCCGCTTCCAGACGGGTTTGTCACCGAACTAATGCAATTCACGCTGTGGTTCCACGGCAATCTGGCTGAACAACTCATTGAGTGCTGGATCCAACTCAAGCATGCAACAGAGAAAGCGAGAGAACGCGGCATTTCGACAAGTGATCCGCGAATTGTCGAAAAGCGTCATTCGATCATAGAGGCGATGGACTGGCGCGACGTCGACGGAAATCCGCTCCAGTCGCTCCCTTGGCCAATTAGGCTACGGGAGGGCCTTGCCTCGGTAAGCTCGACGTCATGGCCTCCGCGCGAAGCAAGCGCGATCAACCAAATGATCAGCATCCTTCAAGCGCTGAATTTCTGCATAGTTGCGCTTTGCACAGGCGCCCGAATGGGCGAAGTCCTCAGCGCGACGGACGCGTCGATCGATAGCGCGGGAGAGGGCCGGTACGGGGGTAGGACCTTCAAACTCTACGACGAAGTAGAAGGTAAAGAACGCGACTGGCCCCTGCATCCTGCCGCGGAGAAGGCTTTGCTATTCCAAAAGCAGATCGCGTCGGTGCTGAGACCTCCCCACGCCAATCACCTGTGGGTCACGACTAAGGGCAGCGACAAGACACCCGCAGGCTCGCTAATGCTCGACTTTTCTGGAGCGATCGTTTCCGCTGTCGATCAACTCGGCATGACCGAACTCGCTGGCGGCGCCCGCGCCCACGCTCACAGATGGCGACATACGGTGGGTCGCCTTGTCGCGCTCGCCATCGTCGAGGCGCCCGCTGTCCTGATGGACCTTTTCGGCCACCGGGATCCCGAGATGACGCTAACCTACATGCTGTCGAAGCCGGATTTCGCGAAGGAAGTGATGGAGGTCGCGGAAGAGGTCTCCTATGCGCTCGCCGGCGAGGCGATCTCGGACGTGGAGAACGGCGTGGCGGGCGGTTCGGCGGCGGCGACCCTGGCAAAAGGGCTCGAAGCATTCCGAATGCAACGCGGCATCGAACGGTTCGACGTGGAGACTTTGCGCGAGGCCATTGAAATCCTGACGTTTGGCGGTCGATCATGGCAGATGATCCGTCCTGGAGTTTTGTGCACCAAGCAATTGGGAGAATTCGGACCCTGCACGAAAGGCAGGGGTGAACCAGACCCGGGCGCCTGTCGGACCAGTTGCGACCATCGACTCGAGATGGCGCGCGCGCGGGACCATTGTGAGCAGTCTATCGATGTCCTGCTGCGGGAACTCGCAGCGGCGGAGGCCGAGGGCGCCGAAATGGTGGCGGCCAGCATCGAGGGCCAGATCCTCGCCAACCTGAAGCGGTGGGACGACGTTCGCGAGCGCATTCTGGCTCGGAACGACGTCGCCAGACGCATCTGGAACTCGCGCCACGACGCAATGGAGGCGCCGCCATGCACGGCAAGATCGGCAGACGCCGAGGCAACGAAGGCATCGCCGCCGCAGGGCGAAAAGCCGCCGGAAAAAAAGCGGATCACACCCGCACCCAGATCGAAGCGGCCAAAAGGAAAATCGAGCGCGACATCGAAAAAAACGATGGCCTGTACCCATTCGCGAAAGGAAAGCTCACCGTAGCGGAGGTGCTGCGCCGCGCGGGCCTCAGCCCCGCGTCCCTTCAAAAGGCGCATCACCTAGAAATGCGCGAAGATCTGAAGACTTGGATCACCGAGCGGCAGGCCAAGCTGCATAGGGGCGTGAAGAGCATTCGCAAGGCCGTAACGGAGCGGATGGACGCAGCCAATGAGGACGTCAAAATGCTCATGCAACGCTATGCCGAGGCCGAACTCGACTACGCGGCACGCGATCAGGAGATCGCCGACCTAAAAGAGAAGGTCAAAGCTCTCGAAGCCGAGAACGCGCGCCTCAAGAGCACAACGACCGGCTCCAATGTCGTCGCGATCGATCAGGGGCGACGCTGATGGCGCGGGATTCGATCGTGCCTATTCTCCTCGGCGTGCTCGAGCCGCACCTCGAGCGTCTGCACACGGCGTGGCTGGCGGGCGGCAGCCGCGAGCCCACCCTTCCCATGACCGGCGACAAGGTCAACGTCCGCCGCCTCGTTCAGGATCTGATGGCTCTCGACGCGCGCGTGATCGCCAGCCATGAGCAGCATTTCTTTCGCAAGCCGGAACTTCAGATCGCCGTCAATCGCATCGCGGAGGAACAGGGACTGGCGCCGATCGGTTCCCGAGCCCCCGACGAGGCCGACGAAGCCGCGCGAAGCCGCATCGGCAGGCTCTCTGGCGAGACGTCGGACCTGCGGCGGGCCTTGGCCGAGCGCGAGGCGACGATCGAATCCCTCAGGCGCGAGAACACTGTCCTCCGCGAGCAGCTCCGCCTGATCGAGGAAACGGGCATGTTTCTCCGAACCGGGAGCGTCGGCTGACATGAGCATCGTCCTCGTCGAACGAATCTTGGCCGTCCGTGCCTTCGGCGTGATCTTCGCCGGGCGCGCGATGGACGGCGAAATCGCCGCTGCCGGCTCGACCGTGCGCGTCAAGGCGAAACAACGTGCTATCGCCGGCGAACCGGCGGCGGGAGAGACCTGGAACGTCGAAGGCTCGATCGTGCGAAGCCAATGGGGGCCTCAGATCGAAGCGACCCTCGTCACTCGAGTGCTGCCCAGCGGCAGCCTGCTGAAGTCCTATATCGCCACCCATGTGCCCGGCATCGGCAGGGACAGGGCCGAGCGGCTATGGCGCACATATGGGCACGAACTGCCTCGGATCCTGTGCGAGGGCGACATACCGGCCCTCGCCGAGGTGATCGCGCCCGATCGACCGATCCTCGGCCCCCGGCTCGCGGCCCTCCTCGTTCGCGAATGGCGGCAGGCGGACGCCGAAGCGCGCCTCGTCGCCTGGCTGCAACGCCTCGGCGTCGTCGACCTGCGGACCGTGCGTCGCGTCGCCGCCGTCTACGGGGAGGCCGCAATCGAGCGGCTGAAGGACAATCCATGGGCTCTGGTCACGCTCCTTCCGTGGCCCCAAGTCGACGACTTGGGGCGCCGCCTGCTGCGGGAGGCCGGCGTCCAGAACCCGCAGGACGCCCCTGCCCGGCTCGTCGGGGCCGCCGATGCGGTGATGAAGGACGTCATCGCGACGGGATCCACCGCCGCGGAGGAACGCTCCCTGCTGCCCATGCTGGCGAGGAAGCTCGGAGAGATACGCTCGGACCATCCGCGCGTGCAGGCCGCCTTCGAAGCGGGCCGTCGGAACGGGGCTTTCGTTTCCGGCAGGGGCGGCCTGTGGCGGGCGCCGGGCTGCGCGATCATGGAGGAGGCGGTCGTCGCGAGACTGCGCGACATGCTCCGACAGTCGCCCACGCTGACGGTTGCGGCTCCCGCCTTCTCCGCGATGAACGGACACGGCGCCTTGCATCGAGAACAAGCGGCGGCGGTTGCCACCGTGCTCTCCCGCCCCTTGGCGTGCCTCCAAGGCGGCGCCGGCGTCGGCAAGACCCATACGACGCGGGCGGTCTGCGCGGTTTGGGAAGCCGCGGGCGGGAAAGTTCTGCTGGCCGCCCTCGCCGGGAAAGCCGCGCTGCGCCTCTCGCGCGCGACGGGTCGATTGGCCAGAACCCTGTTCCGCACCCTCAGGGAGCTGGAGGAGCGCGACACGATCACGGCGCGCCTCGCGACGGAAGACATGGACCAGGAGGAGCGCATCATTCTCGAAGCCAAGCGCAGCTCGCTCGCCGAGATCACCGCCGAGACGCTCATCGTTATCGACGAATCCTCGATGGTCGATCTGGCGACGATGCACGCGCTCCTCCGCCGCATGCCGGAGGGAAGTCGCCTCCTGCTGGTCGGGGACGAGCGACAGCTCCCGCCGGTCTCCTTCGGTCTGGTCTACCACAAGCTCGTCGACGACCCCGGCATCACGACCCGGCTCGACGTCGTCCACCGGCAGACGGAGGACTCGGGGATCCCGGCGGTCGCCGCCGTTCTGCGCGAGCGGCAGATCCCGGCGTTGTCGCCCTATCGAGGCCTCGCCGCCGGCGTCAGCCTGATCGAAGCCGAGACCGTGACTGCGATCGCCGAAGGCGTCGAGGACGCCTACCATGACCTCGCCGGCCATGACCGACTCATCATCGTCCCAACGCGGGAAGGCAGCGCGGGCGTCGCGACCCTGAACCGCCGCATGCACGATGCTCACGTCGAGTCGACAGGGACGCAGGAAATGGTCGGCGCGCTCGGCGCATGGTTTTCCGTCGGCGAGCCGGTCATCTTCGAACGGAACGATTACCGGCGCGGTCTTTTCAACGGCAGCTTGGGCCGGGTGACGCGGGTCGACATGGCGTCGGGCGGCCTGCACGCGGAATTCGACGGCGACGAGCTGCTGTTCGAGCGCGCCGAACTGATCGACCTCTCGCTGGTCTACGCGCTCACCTGCCATCGGGCGCAGGGTTCGCAGGCGGAACGCGTCATCGTCGCCCTGACCCCGTGCCAGCTCCTCGACCCTTCGTGGCTCTATACGGCGGTCACGCGGGCCGAACACCAGGTGGTCATCGTCGGCAGCAGGAAGACTCTTAGGCGGGCTTTGGGGGCGCGGTGGGCGGCAGAGGAGCGCGAGGTGGGATTCGAGTGGGTCACTTCTCGGCCTTGAGCTTAGAGAGAATCAGGAGATTTACGTGCTATCAATGCCTGAGAGACGCCACAATCGGATCAGCCTAGACACCCGCTGCGTATAGGGATGCCATTGCCATTCTTCTGAAGCAGCAATGCGACATGGGCCGCCCGAACGGAAGGTCGCGTCAGAAGCGGACACTAAAATAACATTGGACGCAAATGACATTGGACGCCACATCTGCTATGAGTTCGAAGGCGTCGACAACCCATTTGGCTGAGGTGCCGTGAGTATTCAAACAGAAATGAACAACCTGATTGTTTCAGGTGAATTCGATAGGGAGACGCTTCAAAGAGCCAACGCTGCGCTTCACAATCTCAAAATGACCAGAGGCTATCGGTCGGTCAACATTGACATGCGCAACGTAACTAAAGGCTTCGCAGCAGAGCTGCTCCCGTTCGCCGCGCGCTGTCGCGATTTGCTACTCGCAGGCGTTGATACGATGCTTGAGCTTCCAACAGACTCCCTGTTGTCACGGCTATTTATAAATTCAAACTGGGCGCATTTAATTGACCCAAGGCAATATGAACCGTCCAATTATACATCAGGCAAGCATATCCCTGCTGTTAGCTATGACAATGCTGATACTCACTTCCAAGCTGTCAACCAAGTTGTAGATAAGCTTCTGAGCTCTTTGGAAGGCTTTTCGCGTGATCAATTGGCTGCTTTGGAGTGGGCGGTCAACGAGATCACTGATAACGTTTTGAATCATGCCAGTAGCCCGCAGGGCGGAGTGGTTCAACTTACCACGAAAAGCAAATCAAACATTGTTGAATTCGTTGTATGTGATACTGGTGTCGGCATTCCAAAAACTTTGAGAGACACGCACACTAGTTTGAATAGTGATGTCGTTGCGTTACAGCAGGCAATACAAGAGGGGGTCACTCGGAATAGAGCTACAAATATGGGCAATGGATTATACGGATCATTTCGCCTCGCAAAACTCTCAGAGGGTTATTTTTCAATATATTCAGGCTATGCATTATTAAGTTATACACAAAGACGAGGGCTACACGTAACGCAACCAGCGATTCCGTTTTCAGGTACAGCTATCGTTTGTGGAATCAGTACAGCGAACCCAGATATTTTGGCGGAAGCGCTCTCATTTCGTGGCGAAAAATATACGCCGGGCTACTCTTACGTTGACAAACTTACCGACCAAGATGGTGCGGTAATAATATTGAAGGACGAGTCAAAGTCATTTGGATCGCGCGATGTAGCAAAACCAGTTCGAATTAAAATTGAAAACTTATTGGCCGCATCGCCGAAGCAAATTGAGATCAAACTGGATCAAGTATCTTTAATTAGCAGCAGCTTTGCTGACGAGGTATTTGGAAAGCTGTTTGCTCAACTTGGGCCGATTATGTTCATGAATCGAGTCAAAATAAGCGGTGGAAACACTGTTGTACGACAGCTTATTGATCGCGCAATAACTCAACGACTTGCTTTCGGCGTCAGTAATTAGAATTGCTTTCCAAGCGTCCATTCAGTCGCGCATTGAAGATCCGCTTCGGGCCACTGTTTCGGCTTCACAATCGGCTACGTCACGCCAGGAGCTGACGTACGTCCGAAAGTTCTATATTTGCCTTTTATCCGAACGGTGCGATTCGGAAACTATTGTTGACGACCTGGCAGATCGCTCGGCAACCGGTCCCGCCAAAACTTTGCTGCACGCTCATACACAGCATCGGGTGTTAGCTTATTGAATGCTGAAAGCACGCCTTTTCCGACGCAAACATTCCCATTTTCGTCAAAGTAGGCGAGTGCCTCGTTATGGAGGTGAAGTAGATGAGTAGCCGCTTCCTCTTGGTAAAGGAAGCGCTTCGCCATGAACATGTCAAACATCCACTCGGCGGCGTCTTGCTCTGTCATTTTTTGGCCGGAGGTTCATATTTCACAAGGAGATGCTCGCCGAAGCGACCGTGCTCCTGTGTCGCTCCTTTAAACCAACGTGTTGAATATGAGTCCAACATCAAATTGGGGAGTTCGTCTATGGTCATGGGCGGACCGCCGGATTTCAATACGACAATATCTCCTTGTTTAAACGCATACGTCTTATTTTTAGGGTCGGCCATTGGTCCCTTCCTACATGAACGACGCATCAGGTTGTGTCAGTGCGTTTTACCGCGCGTCTTTCTTAGCACGGAATGTTCGCCCGGCGCGTTATAGAATCCGAAATTCTCCGCCGAAGCCGCTCGCTCCTGACCTTTGGTGAGCCCCGAAACGAACTTTATGAAACCCGACGCTACGCGCTCGGGACAGCCTCCCCCGTTCTCCCCTGACCTTCGGAGCCGCCCCTCACGGAGGCGTGTGGCGCAGGCGCGCGCAGCGCGCAAGGAGGGTCCGCGCACGCAGTGCGTGGATGCCTTGCGGGCGAGCACGGCTGTGCCAAAACGTCGGAGTGGGGGGCGGCTCCGAAGGTCAGGGGTTCGCGGAAAACTAAGTCGGAATATCGCTATCGGAATATTCTGAATGTAACCCATTCTACATACACACGATATTCGATGGGTACCCATATTTATGGGGCAGCACCACAGGCTGCAGCTGAGCGCAACGGCGTCGTCGTCTGCTGAGTCGCGCTGATTTTCGAAATACGGCTCGGCGGCGAATTGTCTCATTCGCCGCCGAGAAGAGGACGACCACGCGCCGCTCACAAAGGCGCGTCTGGCACGCCATGCACATGGACATCGCGGCCAGAGTGCTTGTTGAGAATCTCGATGGCGCTTTTCTCATGCGCCGCGTCGCGCGTGCGCGCCCATAGCAATATGCCGCCGCGATCCAGCTGCTCTTGCAGATATTGCGCGTGATGCTCGCCGATCAGCCTGGCGAAGAGCGCTCCGACCAACCCGCCGCCGCCGCCGGCGATAGCCGCCGCCGCGAGCGCGGCCGCCATGGTTCCGCCGCTCGCGAAGATCAGCCCCGCCGCTCCAATGGCGCCGATATAGCCGAGTCCGCCGACCAGCGCGCCTTGCGCCTCGCCGATCGACTCCGGCGAGATATACGAGCCGCGCGGAACATCGGCGTCGTCCGCCACATCCGCCGCCTTCTTATAGGCGTGGCCGAGTTTCGCATCGACGGTCTGCTCGCCGGCCATCAGGCTGATTTCGGCGAGATCGAAGCCCGATGTCTGCAATTCGTCGATCGCCTCCTGAAGCGCGTCGGCGGTGTCGAACACGCCGACAGCCTCGCGAACTTGGCTGGTCTCCTCGCCGGACGCCATGACTGTCTCCTCATATGCTCGTGCGATATAGATAGTCGCGGGTGAGCGGCACGGCGTCGATGCGCCTCGCCAGCTGAATGTGAAAGTCGACGAGGCCGGAATGCCGGAACCCCGCCTCGCAGCTCGCGAGATAGAACTCCCACATGCGGCAGAAGCGATCGTCGTAGATCTCCGCCATGCGCGACCAATTGTCCTTGAAGCGTCGTCGCCACATGCGCAGCGTGTCGGCGTAATGGAGGCGCAGAATCTCTATGTCGGTCGCATAGAGGCCGGCGCGCTCGATCGCCGCGCTGATCTCCGAGAGAACGGGCGCCTGGCCGCCGGGAAAAATATATTTCTCGATCCATGGGTTGCCGGCGCCCGGCCCGGCGGCGCTGCCCGTGGTGTCGACCAGCGCGACGCCATCCTCGACGAGAAGCGCGCGCAGCTTCTCGAAATATTCGCAATAGCGGCCATATCCGACATGCTCGAACATGCCGACCGATATGATCCGGTCATAATGTTCGGTCTCCTCGCGATAATCCTGCACAGCGAACCGAACGCGATTGTCGAGACCCGTCTCACGCGCGCGTTCTTGTGCATAGTCGCATTGCGCCTGCGAGAGGGTGAGGCCCGTCACCTCGACATCGGCGACGCGCGCGAGATAGAGCGCGAGCCCGCCCCAGCCGCATCCGATATCGAGCACGCGCTGGCCGCGCCGCAGCAGCAGCTTGGCGGCGATATGGGCGAGCTTTTGCTCCTGCGCCTGCTCGGCCAAGTCCTCCCGCGTCAGATAATAGGCGCAGGAATATTGACGCCCGGAATCGAGAAACAGCGCATAGAGCTCATCGGAGAGATCGTAATGCGCGCGAATCTCGTCCGGCGCGGCGCTCGGCGAATTGCTGCGCGCGAGGCGCTTCTGCATGCGTCGCGCCATGGCGCCGGCGCGCCACGGCCAATGGCCGTAGCCTTGGCCGAAATTGGCGAAGCACAAGTCGAAGAAATCGTAGATATCGCCGCTCCCTATGACGAAGGAGCCGTCCATATAGGCTTCGCCGAGAGCGATATCGGGCGCTAGCGCCAGCTTTTGCGCGAGATTGCGATCCTTGATCTCGACCGTCACCTCCGGCGCGCCGCGCCCGAAGCGGCGCACGCCGGCGTCCGGCCCGACGAGCGTCAGCGAGCCCGCTGCGATGGTTCTCGTCAAGAGCCGTTCGAGCGAAAACAGCGCTGTCATTTGCGACGTCCGGCTGGAGTTCGGCAAAGCGCCGAAACCTCAGATATCGCCGTGCGCCCATGCTTCAATATGCGGGCATGGCCACGCCGCCGCGCCGCCGGCCCGTGCGTTCACGCACATCGCCGCGATCCGGCGCGGGCCATTGTGAGCAGGTCGCTCACCGGCCCCGGTCTCTCAGACCAGCCACAGCGGCAGAGTGTGGAATTCCTCCTCTCGACCTTCTCCTGAGCCTTTTTCGAGCCGCCCCATCGCGGGGCGGCTTTTTTTTGCGCCGGCGGCGGGATGAAGCCCGGCCGGCCCTGCGCGCCGTTTCTTGCATGGGCGTCTCTGCATGGACGACCCTGCGCCGCAGGCGAGGGCTGATGCGTAAGAGGAGATCGACTTGGCCGAGGAACCGAAATTCACCCGCGAGCGCCCCAAGACGGTCGGCGAGCTGATCGAGGCCTTGCAGAAGCTGCCCGCGGCCGCGCGCGTCTTGGTCCATGGCGAGGACGACAGCCTCTATGACTGCGGCGCGCCCATGATCGAGCTGGTGATGCTCAATCGATACCCCGACAGCAAGGACCATCTCGGCCCGCACAGGCTGTCGAGCGGCATGGACGCCGATAAGGCGATCGGCGTCGTCATCATCAATGACGCGAATCGGGAGTGGTGAGGGAAGCGCAGCGAATTAACGAAGCGCGCGGGATTTTCCGAGGGCCGGCCGTGGCGCGGCCCTCGTCGCAGCAGCCCTAGGCTCGGCGATCAGACGCCGCGCCGCCTCTCTCAATAAGCGCGCGAATCGCGCAGCACCATCATCATGGTGCGGAATATGATGCCGACGTCGAGTAGAAGCGTCCAATTGTCGATGTAATAGAGGTCGCAGTCCACGCGGTTGCGCAGCTTATCCAGCGTGTCCAGCTCGCCGCGGAACCCTTCGACTTGCGCCCAGCCGGTCATGCCCGGCTTCACCCTGTGGCGCACGGCGTAATATTCGACCAGCTCCTCGAGATTGCGCCCGTCGGTCTTGGTGGCCAGCGCATGCGGACGCGGGCCGACGATCGACATATCCCCGAGGATCACATTGATCAATTGTGGCAGCTCGTCGATGCTCGAGCGCCGGATGAGGCGCCCTATGCGCGTCACGCGCGGATCGCCGCGACTGGTCTGAACGGTGGCGTGCGCATCGGTCTTCTCGGCGAACATGGAACGAAATTTCCACAATTCGAAAATGCGGCCGTTGAAGCCGACGCGCTGCTGTCGAAAGAAGATCGGACCAGGGGAGTCGATCCTGATCGCCAGCGCGGTCGCCGCCATCAGCGGCGCCAGCAGAATGAGAGCGCATGAGGCGAGAGCAATGTCCTCGAGGCGCTTGAACCAGAGGCTCCAGCCGTGGATCGGCTCCTCAATTCCACAAAAGGAGATGCGGTCGCCGAATTTCGCGACGCCGACGACATCCGCCAGCACGCGCCGATCCGCAGGCAGGACGAACACGCGCGTGGAGAGATGCCGCAGCATGTCGAGATTGCGCAGAACATTGGGTATCTCGGCCCAGGGCGCTGCGAGATAGACATGGTCGATCTCGTCCTGGACGATGCGATCCGACAAATCCGCGAGCTCGGCGAGATCGGCGTATTTGGCGTAGCCGACCACGACCTCCTCATTGCGGGTCTCGCCCTCGATCTCGCGCGGATGCAGCGGGTCGCAGAGCACGCCGACCGAGAGCGCGCGATGGACGAAGGCGCTTTCCGCCAGCGCCTCGCGGATGCGCTTCAAGATCAAGGCACGCGCGGCGACCGCGATCGCCGTGCTCGACCCGGCCCAAGAGAAGAACCAGAGGCGCGAATAGCTCTCGGCCGATTTCGTCGCCGCAGCGATGCAGATCATCAAGGCGAAAGTGGCGAGGAAAGACAGCGTCGCGCGCCGCAGCACATGTCGGCGATCGAGCACGCTCGACGTCCGATAGACCTCGAAGATATGCGCCAATCCGAACTGCAGGGAGGCGGCGAAGAAAATCGCCCAGATTTGCCACTCCTGCGGCGAGGCTCCTGCCGATCCGCCGGGAAGCCCCACGCATGCGAAGCCCGCGACGATCAGAGCGACAATGTCGAAGGCGGCAAATCCGGCGGAAAAATTATGGAGCGAAATTCGTTTCGACTTACGAGTCGATCTGCGGGACCACACGACGTCCCGCGAGTCGCAGAAATCCAACCACATACTAGTCAACCCCGAAAATATTCGGAAGTAATCTAGCTTAATTTTCCATCAACGCAAGTCTCGCATATGCGTTATTTCGAGACAGACGGGGCATTCAGTCCAGCAAGGCGGCGACATGATCGCCGAGCGCCAACGCCGAGGTGAGCCCCGGGCTCTCTATGCCGAACAGGCAGACCAGCCCCGCGAGCCCGTGATCGTCCGCGCCGAGAATGCGAAAATCCGCCGCGGGCGCGCCCGGCCCGGTGAGCTTGGGCCCTATTCCGGCATAGTCGGGAACGAGCCTTTCGGCCGGCAGCTGCGGCCAGTAGCGACGAATGCGCGCCTCGAAATCGGCGCAGCGGGCGGCGGAGACGCGATAGTCTTCGGCGTCGATCCATTCCACATCCGGCCCGAAGCGCATGCGGCCGGCGAGATCCAATGTGACATGGACGCCGAGCCCGCCATCGATGGGAGCGGGATAGATCAGCCGCGTGAAGGGCGCGCGGCCGGAAAAGGCGAAATAGCTGCCCTTGGCGAGGATGAGCGGCGGTATAGCCGCCGGATCGAGCCCCTCTATGGCGGCGGCGACCGCCTGGGCGCGCAGCCCCGCGGCCACGACGAGAAGCTCGACCTCCACAGCGCCGGCATCGGCGCCGCCGAAGCGAATGCGCCAGCCATCGCCGATCCGCTCGGCTCCCAGAACCGGCGTCGCCAGAGCGATCGCGCCACCGTGATCCTCGATCTCGCCGCGAAGCGCCAGCATCAGCCCCGGTGCGTCTATGACGCCGGTCTCGGCGCTGAGCAGCGCCGCGGCGCAAGAGAGCGCCGGCTCCAGCCGTCGCGCCTCGGCAGCGCTGCAGGCGGAAAGGCCTTCGACGCCATTGGCGCGTCCATTCGCCAGCAGAGCGTCGAGCTTTTCCTCCTCGCCCGGCTCCGTCGCGACGATCAGCTTGCCGAGCCGGCGATGCGCGACGCCATGGCTCTGCGCGAAAGCATAGAGCGCGCGCCGCCCTTCGACGCAGAGCCGATGGCGCAGGCTGCCGGTCGGATAATAGAGCCCGGCGTGGATCACCCCGCTATTGCGGGAGGAGACGCCGCCGCCGATGGCAGGGCCGGCCTCGGCGACGATGACCTCATGGCCCTGCGACGCGAGGCTGCGGGCGACCGCGAGCCCGACCACGCCGGCGCCGACGATCAATGCGCGCGCCATGGGCTTCCTCTCGGCCGACGCTCACGCTCCGCCGGCTTCGGCCGGTTGCGGGGTCTGGCTCCTTGGGATAGTGCATCTGCGACACGCTTTTTGAAAGAAGAAGAGAGCCGCCCATGCCGCCGTTCCGCTCCCGCACCACCACTCATGGACGCAATATGGCGGGCGCGCGCGGCCTGTGGCGCGCCACCGGCATGAAGGATGATGATTTCGGCAAGCCGATCATCGCCGTCGCCAATTCCTTCACCCAATTCGTGCCCGGCCATGTGCATCTGAAGGATCTCGGCCAGCTCGTCGCGCGCGAGATCGAGAAGGCCGGCGGCGTCGCCAAGGAGTTCGACACGATCGCGGTCGATGACGGCATCGCCATGGGCCATGACGGAATGCTCTATTCCCTGCCCTCGCGCGAGATCATCGCCGACAGCGTCGAATATATGTGCAACGCCCATTGCGCCGACGCTCTCGTCTGCATCTCCAATTGCGACAAGATCACGCCCGGCATGCTGATGGCCGCGCTGCGGCTGAACATCCCCGCCATTTTCGTCTCCGGCGGCCCGATGGAGGCCGGCAAGGCCGTGCTGCATGGCGAGAGCCACGCGCTCGACCTCGTCGACGCCATGGTCGCGGCCGGCGACGACAAAGTGAGCGACGCCGATGTCGAGGTGATCGAGCGCTCGGCCTGCCCGACCTGCGGCTCCTGCTCCGGCATGTTCACGGCCAATTCGATGAACTGCCTCGCCGAGGCGCTCGGCCTCGCTCTGCCCGGCAATGGCACTGTGCTGGCGACGCACGCCGATCGCGAGCGCCTCTTCGTCGAGGCCGGCCATCTCATCGTCGATCTCGCCCGCCGCTGGTACGAGCAAGATGACGCCAGCGTGCTGCCGCGCTCCATCGCAAAGTTCGAAGCTTTCGAGAACGCCATGACGCTCGACATCGCCATGGGCGGCTCCACCAATACGGTGCTGCATATTCTCGCCGCCGCCTATGAGGCGGAAGTCCCCTTTACGATGGCGGACATCGACCGCCTGTCGCGGCGCGTGCCGGTCCTGTGCAAGGTCGCGCCCAGCGTGCCGGACATTCACCTCGAGGATGTGCATCGCGCCGGCGGCATTTACGCCATTCTCGGCGAGCTGGCGCGCGCCGGCCTGCTGCATACCGATCTGCCGACCGTGCATGCGACGACGCTCGGCGAGGCGCTCGCGCGTTGGGACGTGCGCGTCTCTAATAGCGAGAGCGTCGCGACTTTCTACCGCGCCGCGCCGGGCGGCGTGCCGACGCAAGTGGCCTTCAGCCAGAGCCGCCGCTTCGACGCGCTCGATCTCGACCGCGAGAAAGGCGCCGTGCGCGATGCGGACCACGCTTTCTCCAAGGACGGCGGACTCGCGGTTCTCACCGGCAATCTGGCGCTCGACGGCTGCATCGTGAAGACGGCGGGCGTCGACGATTCCATTCTGAAATTCGCCGGTCCGGCGCGCGTCTTCGAGAGCCAGGACGCCGCGGTCGATGCGATCTTGAATGGCAGAATCGTCGCCGGCGATGTGGTGGTGATCCGCTACGAAGGTCCGCGCGGCGGCCCCGGCATGCAGGAGATGCTCTATCCGACGAGCTATCTGAAGTCGAAGGGCCTCGGCAAAGCCTGCGCGCTCATCACCGACGGGCGTTTCTCCGGCGGCACTTCGGGCCTCTCCATCGGCCATGTCTCGCCGGAGGCGGCCGAGGGCGGCCTCATCGGTCTGGTGAAGGAAGGCGACAAGATCGAGATCGACATTCCGGCGCGCTCCATCCGCCTCGCCGTTTCCGAGGACGAGCTGGCGAAGCGCCGCGCGGCGGAAGACGCGCGCGGCAAGGACGGCTGGAAGCCGGCCAAGCGCGCGCGCAAGGTCTCGAAGGCTCTGCGCGCCTATGCGGCGATGACGACCAGCGCCGCGCGCGGCGCCGTGCGCGAGGTTCCAGGGGAGTGAATGAGTTCGACAGACTTCTCTCATGAGATGAGACATGGCGGCATATTCGGAAAAGGCGCAGCCATTTCTCGATGCGATCGCAGATGCGGTCTTCAATTCGATCACCGTTCGCGATTGGCTCATCCGAGGAACGCGAGCGCAAGCGCATTACGCAGGCGCTCCCGTTTTAATCGACGAGCAGCGCGCGGTTCGGTGGCGCAAAAAGCCGACGATACAGCCATTCTGGGCCAACTATCATTGCGGAAAGGACGACCGTTGCACATGTCGCATCGCCGGGAGCAGATCTTTGGAATCGGATGCCATCTTCTTTTTTCGAAATACTCTCGGCCATACCTTGGCTCTGCACGTCGAGTATAAGCATCCGAACGAACCGTTCCGTCCTGGCCAGCCGGAAGGCTACCCGCTCAGGGCCGCATGTTTTACTAAGTGTCGGTCCGAAGA
>NZ_LUUM01000156.1:0-1137 GCF_001644125.1 Methylosinus sp. R-45379 | reverse complement strand
GGCATGGCTTCGGCGAGATCGCTGAGCTTTCGCTCGCGCCACGCGTCGATCTCGGACTAGATGGCCTCGGCGCGACGCAAATCGTCATCGGTCGGCTCGGCGCCGGGATCGAGGATAATCATGATGCTCGTCCATAAATGCTCGGCGCCGGCCATATAGGCGTCGCGGAACGTCGCGAGCGCGGGGTGCGATAGCGCGATCTTCTCCGCCCGCACGAAGGCGGCGACGCCGCCCTCGAGCAGCTTGCCCTCATTGGCGAGCTTGTGGGTCATCTCAAGCCCTGCCCGCTCGGCGGGAGAAAGTCGCGCGTCCTTGCGCTTCGCCTCACCCATTGGCGGAGGCCTCCGTCTCTTTCGGTGGATTGATATATTCTTCGTTGCGAACTGCGCCGAAAGTCCATGCGGTGCGATTGATGCGGTGCCGTTCGGTCCATGCGTCGATTGTGGCGTTTATCTCGCGCGCAAGCTCATCGCCTTGCTCACGTGTGCAAGTGATAAAATCGCCCTCGCCAATCTGTGTTTCATTTCGACAATAAAGCAGCTCGTGAATATCGTCGAAGTCGATCGTTAGATCGAAGTCCTGCTCCTGGCATTCTGCGATGGTTGCGCCGCCATAGCCACGGGCCACCGCCGCCGCTTGCTCTCTCGTTTCGAATTCCTCCGAATAGGAATCGCCCCTATCGAGGCTCAAGCGCCATCGAAACGGATAGGCGGCCGGCGCGATCGGCGCGGCCCCGGCGCGCAATGCTATCTGTTCGGCGGCGGTCGCTGTCGGAACCGCCGCAGCTCCTGTGGCTGCTGCGGCTGCGCCGAGGAAGCTGCGTCTCGAAACCTTGCTCATTTGCTCTGCTCCGCCATCCCCTGGCGATGGCGAGCCCCTGGCGTATAGGCTACGGCCACCGGGCCGCGGATGCGCGTCGAGCGAC
Source organism: Methylosinus sp. R-45379 (assembly GCF_001644125.1). Classification (NCBI taxonomy): domain Bacteria; kingdom Pseudomonadati; phylum Pseudomonadota; class Alphaproteobacteria; order Hyphomicrobiales; family Methylocystaceae; genus Methylosinus; species Methylosinus sp. R-45379. The sequence goes on along the minus strand of NZ_LUUM01000156.1, from coordinate 212 downwards.
CGTGTTTCTCAACCTCCAATGCGCCCGATTTGATATCCGCATAGATCGTCGTCAGCCCGCAGAGCTTGAGTGCGCAAAGTTCCTTCACGGTCACATAGCCGTATTTTAATCTCGTCTCGAGCGTCACTGCGGGGGCGTTCTCAATCAAGTTCATGTCCTCAGTCCTGAAGTTAAAAGGGCGCGTCTATGTTCGATTTGACGGTGCGGAAGGT